>CAIPBN010000472.1 GCA_903863315.1 uncultured Verrucomicrobiota bacterium
GCTGACAACGACAAGAGCGCCGCTTTCACCGAAGCCGCTCGGCCCGTCTATGAGCTGCTCGGCGCGAAGGACAACGTGCGGCTGCTGAACCATCGTCAAGGGCACCACTACCCGGCGGAAGCGCAGGCTGCCGCTGAGGAGTTGCTGGATCGCCATTTGAAACGCTGAAGCCAGGTGCTTCCATTGGCCAAAGCCTTGCGCAGAGGACGCCAGCCAACTGGCTTGACGTTTGCCAATTCCACGCCAGTTTTCGGCCCATGACACGCATCCTTGATTGTGAAAACCTCGACAGCGGTGAATGCCCCGGTGACTGGGAAAAACTCCCCCTCGCTGGCGAGCGGGACATCCGCGTCTGCGCCGTCTGCCTCAAGGCGGTTTACCGCTGCGCCAACGCCGAGGAAGCGCAGTTGCGCCTGGCGGCGGGGCACCGGGCGGCGGTGGCGGAGTAAGTTGTTAGCTGGGGCGCTCACACGACGGTTCACCGCCGACACAAATCCTTGTTCATCCGCGTCCGCCCGTGGTTAAGCTCTCGGCCCGTGAACACCATCCGCTCCCTGGCGCTTTGCTATGCGCTCCTTGTGTCCTTTCGCGGCCAAGCCGCTGCCGCTGAGTCACCGCTGACTTTCACCGACCCCGCGCCGAAGCGCTACGAGCTGACCGCCCGCGCCAGCCAGCTTGACCCGCGCTCCAAGCCGCATCCTGAAATCGAGTTTGTCTTCGAGAAGGACGGCAAGCCACAGGACACACAGCACGCGTCCGTGGACACGCGCGTGAAGCCGCAGGGCAAGCTGGTCATCTGGCTGATGGGCCATAGTGCGCCGCTCTTCGAGCGCGTGAACAGCTACGGTTTGCACGCCATCCGCGTGCATTACGCGAACGGCTGGTTCGGCAAATTTGGCAACGCCACTCCGGCCGACGACGACAAGTTTCTCGGCAAGATCCGTCTCGAAGCCGCGACCGGCGAGGACTTCAGCCCTGTGGTGAGCATCCCCAAACCCGAAGGCATGATGGAGCGCGCGTTGCAGTTCGTGAAATGGCTCGCGAAGGAAAACCCGGCGGGCCGCTGGGATTACTTCCTCACGGATGACCAGGCCGGGCTGCGCTGGGACCGCGTCATCATCTCCGGCAGCTCGCACGGCTCGACCACGGCGGCGCGCTTCGCCAAGCACCAGCGCGTGGACCGCGTGGTGATGTTCTGCGGGCCGCGAGACCAGACCGAGACGTGGCAGGCACTGCCCTCCGCGACGCCACCGAACCGCTACTTTGGCTTCAGCCACGTGCTCGACGGCGGCTGGTCCGGCGACCACTACTGCCGCTCTTGGGAGCTACTCGGCCTGCACGCGTTCGGCCCCATCGTGAATGTGGACAAGGTGAAGCCGCCATACGGCAACTCCCGCCGACTCATCACGGACGCAAATGTGAAGGACGACGCCAAGCGCGCGCACAGTTCGGTCGTGCCAGGCGGCGCGGCGGTGAAAGACGCGGCGGGCAAGTTCATCCACGAAGACGTGTGGCGATACCTCTTCACGCATCCCGTCGAGCAGACCGGCCCCGCCGTCCCGCGCGACCCGGAGTGCAAGGTGGAATCCAAGCCCGCCGCGAAGAGGTCGGCGAAGTAGTCCAGTCGTCAGAGCACCCCGACCGCTCCATCCCACGCGGGTGTGGAAAACTAGCTTGGTAACATTCCGCTCCGGCTGGTCATCATCCGCAGAGCATGATGACTGACGCAGACAATCCGACAGACGGCACGCCCGCTGGCGGAGACGCCACGATGCGCGTGCAGCAATTGTTTGTGCGGCATCAGGGCATCGTGAAGGCGTTCATTCTCTCGCTTCAGCCTGGTTTCGCTGACGCGGACGATGTGTTGCAGGAAACTTTCCTCGTGGTCACGCGGCGCGCGGCGGATTTCCGCGAAGGGACTAACTTCGTCGCGTGGGCCTGCTCGATCGCGCGGCTAAAACTGTTCGAGGCACGGCGCAAGGCCACTTCCCCGGCGTTGAGCGAGGCGGCGCTGAACGCGCTGTGCGATGACACGCCCGACGACAGCTTCTTCCAAGCCCGGCTGGGAGCGTTGCGCGAGTGCCTTCAAACGCTCGCTCCGCGCGCGAAGGAACTCGTCTGGCTGCGGTATCACAGCGAGCTTGCTTCCCAGGAAATCGCGGACCGGCTGGCGTGGAAGGAACCCGCCGTGCGAGTGGCGCTCTCCAAGGCGCGTGTGTTCCTGCGCGAGTGCGTCCAGGGGCGACTGGCGAAAGGCGGCGCATGAAGGACACCGAGCTTTCCCGCCTCATCGACGCACATCTCGATGGCCGGCTCTCCGCGAGCGAGGCCGAGGCGTTGAGCCAGCTTCTCGTTCGTGACGCGGATGCCCGACGCCAGTTCTGGGAACAAACGGCGGTGCATGGACTGTTGCCGGAGGCCACGCAGTTGGAGTGGCTGGGAAAAGCCGCGCCGGAGCCAGAGCGCAACGTGGTGCGCGTCGCGTGGTGGCGCTGGGCCGTGCCGCTGGCCGCAGCTGCGGCGCTCGTGTTGCTCGCAGTGGTTTGGCGGGCCAGCCAGCCGAATGTGCCCGCAAGCACTGGAGTTGCCTTGCTGTCGCGCGTCGTCGGCGCGCAGTGGGCGGATGCTGCGGACGAGCGCGCGGCGGGCGCGGTGTTGTCGCCGGGGACGCTGCGGTTGAACTCGGGCGCGGTGATGGTGGAGTTCTACAGCGGTGCGCGCGTCGTGCTGGAGGGGCCGGCGGAACTGGAACTCGTCTCGGCGAAGGAAGCGTTTCTCCGTGCGGGCAAACTCAGCGCACACGTTCCGCCGCCAGCGCGCGGCTTCACCGTGGGTTCACCGGCGGCGCGCGTCGTGGACTTGGGCACGGAGTTCGGTCTTGCGGTCACCGACGCGGCGACGGCGGAGGTGCATGTCTTCAACGGCAAGGTAGAAGTCTTGGCGGCGAACGCGGCGAAGACGCAGTCACTCAACGCCGGTGATTCGACGCGACTCGCGGGCGGCGCGTGGACTCGCGGCACTTCCGACCGCGCGAAGTTTCTCGGCGAGGCGGAACTTTTCCAGCGCAGCGCGGCGCAGTCCGAGTTGCGTCTGGCCGCTTGGCGCGTGACGAGCCGCGCGTGGTCGGGCAGCGGGCTGGCGGATGACCGCCCACGCCTGCCGGAGCTTTCGCTTCGTCTGCACTATCCCTTCGATGCCGGCTCGCCGGTGGAGCGCGTATTAACCAACGCTGTGGCGGGCGCGCCGCTGGAATCGCACGGCAGCATCGTCGGCGGCGCGTGGGGCGAGGGCCGCTGGCCGGGCAAGCGCGCCCTGGAGTTTCGCGGCGCGGGCGACCGCGTGCGCTTCACCGGGCCGGAGTCGTTCGCGCAAGTCACCTTCCTCGCGTGGGTGTGCGTCGAGGCGCTGCCGCAACCGCTGCACGCGCTTGTCTCCGCCGACGCCGAGCGCACCGGCGCGCTGCGCTGGGAACTCACGCGCGACGGCCGGCTCCGCTTGAACGTGGGCCGCGACCTCGGCCGCCGCCGGCTCGATTGGGAGGCCGTGAACAGCGCGCCATTCGTCACGTCCGAGCGCCTCGGCCAATGGCTGCTGCTCGCGACGACCTTCGACGGCCACGTCATCCGCCATTTCGGCAACGGGCGGTTCATCGGCGAAGGCCCGTCGTTCACGCCGCCCGCGCTGCATCTCGGCGCGGCGGAGTTGGGCAACTCGCCGAACCCGAGCATCCGTCCGCTCATCGGCAGCGTGGATGAATTCGCCGTGCTGACGCGCGCCTTGAGCGCGGAGGAAGTGCGGGAGTTTTACGAGCGCGGCAAACCTTGATTCGATTCACCAACCTTCGCTCCATGACCAAACAAGCCATATCGCTTCTCACGCTCGCCCTAGCGTTCGCCACCACCGCTGCGGCGGCCGCTCCGAACCCGCTGCCGGTCGTCCCGCTCTTTGAAGCGACGACGAAGCTCGAACCCGCGACGACCGAGGACACGCCGGACGCGCTCATCACGCGCTTCGCCGACCGCGCGCGCGACCGTCATGCGCGCGAGGCGAAGTTTCATTCCTACGACCACTACCTGAGCTTCTACTGGGAGGAGCGCACGATGGCGGTGGAGATTGTGGACCGCGTGGCGAAGGGCGGGAAGGACATCACCGTGAACTACACCACCCTCGCGCCCCTCGGCGCGCCCGAGTTCCGCGCGTTCTTCCGGGGCGTCAACACGGTGGCGGAATACCACTTCAATTACTCCGCGCCGCTCATCGGCTCGAACCGTTACACCGCCACGCTCAGGCACAACGTGACGGAGAAGCGACCGCTGCAACCCGGCGATCGCATCGAGATGGAAATCAGCCAGTTCCTCAAAGCGCCGAAGAACGGGCGCAAGAATTACTACGGCACCACCGTGCTCTACGTGGTCGGCAAGGGCATCGTGCCGTGGGAGGGGCGCGGTGAATTGCTCGACTCGTTTCCGCTGCCGGAGAAGGCGTGGCTCGGCGGGCTGACGACGTTGCCCTACCAGTATTCCGCCGAGCCGCAGCATCGCTTCAAGCAGATGGCCGGGAACATCGCGCCGGTGAGCGCGCAGCCGTTCATGCTCGGTCGCCGGCTGCATCACACGGACTTCGGCAACGGCTCGCACTCGGAGAAGGGCAATCCCGCTTTCGACGAGCAACGCGGCAAGCTTGGCCCGCAGTTCGTCGCGCAAAGCTGCGTCGCTTGCCACGTCAACAACGGTCGCGCGCTGCCGCCGGCCCTTGGCAAACCGATGTATCAGACGGTCGTCAAAGTCGGCGCGGATGCGAAGGGCACCGCGCATCCGAATCTCGGCGGCGCATTGCAGCCGCAGTCCGCCGACGGCACGCCCGAAGCAGGCGCGAGCATCGCCAGTTGGCAGAGCATCGAGGGCAAATATGCCGACGGCACGCCGTTCACACTGCGCAAGCTGGTGTATGCGTTCACCGGCGAGACGCCGCCACACTTCTCCGCGCGGCTCACACCGCAGCTTGTCGGCCTCGGCTTGCTGGAGGCGATTGACGAAGCCGACGTGCTCGCGCTCGCCGAGGCCAATCGCAAACGCGCCGACGGCGTGCGCGGCCGCGCGCATATCGTGAAGGACGAGCATGGCAAGGCGCGCCTCGGACGCTTCGGCTACAAAGCGGGTCAGCCAAGCGTGCGGCATCAAGTCGCGGGCGCGCTCAACAGCGACATGAGCGTGACGACCTCCGTCTTTCCCAAGCTCGACGACGGCACCGGCAGCAAGCCGGAACTCTCGGACACCGACCTCGCCAACCTGACGCGCTACATCAGCACCCTCGGCGTCAGCGCGCGCCGCGACCTCGACGACGCGGACGCACAGCGCGGCGAACAACTCTTTGCGAAAGCAAACTGCACCGCGTGCCACACGCCGGGCTTCACCACGAGCAGGCACCATCCTCTTGCCGAGCTGCGCGCACAGAAGGTTCAGCCCTTCACCGACCTGCTCCTGCACGACATGGGCCCCGGCCTCGCCGATAATCTCGGCGAGCACGATGCAACCGGGGCCGAGTGGCGCACGCCGCCGCTCTGGAGCCTTGGCCTCACCGCCGGCGTGAGCGGTGGCGAGGCCTATCTGCACGATGGTCGCGCGCGCACGCTGGAGGAAGCCATCCTCTGGCACGGCGGCGAAGGCGAGCAGGCGAAGGAGGCCTTCCGCGCCATGCCGGCTGCGGAGCGAGCCGCGTTGGTGAAGTTCCTCAAATCGCTCTGACGGCGGCCGAAAGGCGGGTTGAACCGGTCGCGGCTTTGTCGCAGGCTGGGCGCATGACTCGCCTACTTTTGGTTCAGGCACTTGGCCTACTCATCGGGTTCGCCGCGCCCTCCCTGCCCGCAGCGCCCGCCAAACCGAACATTCTCCTCATCCTCGCCGACGACCTCGGCTATGGTGACGTGCAGTGTTACAACCCGACGCGCGGCAAAATTTCGACGCCGAACCTCGACCGCCTCGCGTCGCAGGGAATGCGCTTCACGGACGCGCACACCAGCAGCGGCGTCTGCTCGCCCACGCGCTACACGCTCCTCACGGGGCGCTTCCATTGGCGGACACGTTTGCAGTCGGGGATTGTTGGTTACTTGGAGCGCCCGCTCATCGCGCCCGACCGGCTGACGCTCGCGGGCTTGCTCAAGCAGCACGGCTACCGCACCGCCGCCATTGGCAAGTGGCATCTCGGCTGGGAGTGGGCCATCACGCCGGAGCAGCGACCGCTCTTCACCGGGTTCGGCGGCAAGGCTGGCGGCGGCGGTGAAGTCACCGCCTCCGTCACCGACGCGCACCGCGCCGCGTGGAAGGAAGTTTATGCCAAGCCTATCGCCGGCGGCCCTGTCACGCGCGGCTTCGACACCTACTTCGGCACCGACGTGCCCAACTGGCCACCCTACTGTTTCATCGAGAACGACCGCACCGTCGGCATCCCCAGCGAGCTGCTTGCGCCCGCGCGGCTGGTCAAGAACCAGGCCAGCATCCAAGGCCCCGCGCTGAAGGACTGGACACTCGAAGGCATTCTCCCCGCACTCACCGAACGGGCGTGTGCGTTCATCGAGCGCAGCGCGAAGCAAGCCGAGCCGTTCTTCCTCTACATGCCGCTAACCTCGCCGCACACGCCGCTCGCGGTGAACAAGGAGTGGCAGGGCAAAAGCGGCCTCGGCACCTACGCCGACCTCGTGATGGAGACGGACGCTGCCGTGGGTCGCGTGCTGGCCGCGCTCGACGCCAGTGGCGCGGCAGACAAGACGCTGGTCATCTTCACCAGCGACAACGGCTGCGCGCCCTACATCGGCGTGAAGGACATGGAGGCGCAGGGCCATTTCCCCAGCGGCCCGTTGCGCGGCTACAAGGCCGATGCTTGGGAAGGCGGACATCGCGTGCCGTTCATGGTGCGCTGGCCCGGTGTGGTGAAGCCCGCCACGCGCTGCGACCAGCTCGTGATGCAGGCGGACTTTATGGCGACCTTCGCCGACGTGCTCGGTGCGAAGCTGCCGGCCACGGCGGGCGAGGACAGTTTTAGTTTGCTGCCGCTCTTGCGCGGCGAGGAAAAGCCCATTCGACAGCACGCCATCAGCCACGGGTCAAGCGGCCTGCCCGCGCTGCGGCAGGGCGATTGGAAACTCATCTTTGGTCAGGCGGGCGGCGGTTTCGGCGGCGGCGCAGCCAAGGCAGAAGGCACCGCGCCGCGCGCCCAGCTCTACAACCTCGCGAGCGACCTCGGCGAAACCAAGAACCTCGCGGCCGAGAAACCGGAACTCGTGGCGGAACTCACCGCCGTGATGGAGCGCCTCGTCAATGACGGCCGCTCCACGCCCGGCGCTAAGCAGGCCAACGACGTGCCCGTGAATTGGAAACGCTTCCTCACCGCCGACCCCGCCGCAAAGAAAGCTCAACCCAAGAAGGCGAAGGACAAATGAAACCACGGATGCACACCAATGGACACGGATGCGGAACGCCGAACATTGCTCGGCGCTCCGCTTTGCGCGTTGATTCGCGTGTTTCGCGGGCAACCGCTTATTCTCTCTTTTTCTTTGTTTTCTTTGCGTTCTTTCGCGGCGCATCCATGGCCGCCGCCAAGCCGAACTTCGTTCTCTGCATGGCCGACGACCAAGGCTGGGGCGACATGGCTTACAACGGCCATCCCGTCGTGAAGACGCCGGTCTTCGACGAGCTGGCCAGCACAGGCTGGCGCTTCGACCGCTTCTACGCCGGCGCGCCGGTCTGCTCGCCCACGCGCGCGAGTGTGATGACCGGCCGCACGCCCAACCGCATGGGCGCGTTCTCGTGGGGCTACACGCTCCGTCCGCAGGAAGTCACCGTGGCCGAGGCGCTCAAATCCGCCGGCTACACCACCGGCCACTTCGGCAAGTGGCACCTCGGCTCGTTGCGACCAGACAGTTCCGTCAACCCGGGCAACAGCGGCTTCGACGACTGGTTCTCCAGCCCGAACTTCTTCGAGGTGGACCCGTGGATGTGCGACAACGGCAAGGCGGTGAAGACTACAGGCGAAGGCTCCGAGGTCATTGTGAAGCGCGCGCTGGAGTTCATCCGCAAGGCGAAGCAGAGCGACAAGCCGTTCCTCGCCGTCGTGTGGTTTGGTTCGCCGCACGCGCCGCACGTCGGGACGGAGCGCGACCTGGCACTCTACGCGGACCAGCCGAAGAAGCAGCAGCACTTCCTCGCCGAAATCACCGCGATGGACCGTGCGATGGGCCAGCTCCGCGCGGGCTTGCGCGAGCAGGGCGTCGCGGACAACACGCTGCTCTGGTATAACAGCGACAACGGGGCGATTGCCGAAGGTTCCACTGGCGGTCTGCGCGCGAAGAAGGGCAGCATTTACGAAGGAGGCCTGCGCGTGCCCGGCTTGATGGAGTGGCCCGCGCGCCTCAAACAGCCGCGCGTGGTCACCGTGCCGTGCGGCACGGTGGACATCTACCCGACGCTGCTTGAACTCGCCGGCGCAAGGGTCGCGAAGCAGCCCGTGCTCGACGGCGTCAGTCTCGTGCCCTTGCTCGACGGCAAAATGACTTCGCGTCCGCGTCCGATGGGTTTCTGGGACCACACGAACGGCGGCTTGGGGGTCAAGAGCGGCGACTTGCTGGAGAAACTCGCCGCCGAGCAGGCAGCGGGGAAGGTTCAGCCCGCGAGCGAAGCCGAGCCCATTCCCGCTGCGCAACTCCGCATGGACTACCCCGACACCACCTTCGGCAAGCACGCCGCCTGGCTGGACAACGACTGGAAGCTCCACCGCATCGAACCCAAGACCGGCCCGGTGAAGTGGGAACTCTACAACCTCGCCACCGACCGCACCGAGTCGAAGGACCTGTTCACCGCCGAACCGCAACGCGCCGCGAAGATGCAGACGGAACTGACCGCATGGCTCAAGAGCGTGGTCAATAGTCTGAACGGGCACGACTATCAGTAACCCCGTGCCAGCGATTCGCAGTCGCCGATTGTTCCGGGTCACCCCGAATTGCTGCTGCCTGCGGACGGCGGTTGCAAACCGCCGGCACTAGCTTTGGCTCCGGCTCACCGATTGGTGGATTGCACGAAGCGCTTCACTCGCGCCAGACTGCCCGTCGCAATGAAGTTCTCGTCATTCGCCTTCACCAGCGCACTGCTTTTCGCTGCGCTGCCAGCGCTCGCCGCCGACTTTCCCCTGCCGTTTAACTCCGAGCCGGACACGAACTCCGCCGCGCTGCCCGCCGCCCAGGTCGCCGCGCAGATGAAGCTGCCGCCGGGCTTCAAGGCCACGGTCTTCGCCGCCGAGCCGGACGTGCAAAACCCCATCGCGCTCGCGTGGGATGCGCGCGGGCGGCTGTGGGTGGCGGAGAATTACACCTACGCCGAACGCACGCGGAAGTTCGAGCTGCGCCTGCGCGACCGCGTGCTCATCTTCGAGGACAAGGACGGCGACGGGCGCTTCGACACGCGCAAGGTCTTCACGGACGACGTGCAGATGCTCACGAGCGTCGAGGTCGGGCGCGGTGGCGTGTGGTTGATGTGCCCACCGCAGTTGCTGTTCATGCCGTGTGCGAACGGCGGCGACACGCCCACCGGCCCTGCGGAGGTCGTGCTCGATGGCTTCACGCCGCCCGCCGAGAACTACCACAACTACGCCAACGGCCTGCGCTTCGGGCCGGACGGTTGGCTCTACGGCCGCTGCGGCGCATCGGCTCCCGGCGAGATTGGTGCGCCCGGCACAGCGAAGGACGCGCGCATTCCGCTGCGTGGCACGATGTGGCGCTATCACCCAGCGCGAAAAGTCTTCGAGGCGCTGAGTTCCGGCTGCACGAACCCGTGGGGCCACGACTGGGACGCGCACGGCGAACTCTTTTTCATCAACACGGTGAACGGCCATCTTTGGCACCACATCACCGGCGCGCACTACGTCCGCCCGCACACGATTGACCCGAACCCGCGCACCTACGCGCTGATTGACCAGCACGCGGACCACTGGCACTTCGACACCGCGAGCGACTGGACCAAGTCCCGCGACGGCGCGGCGGACGCCTTCGGCGGCGGGCACGCGCACATCGGCATGATGATTTACCAGGGCGACAACTGGCCCGCCGAGTATCGCGGCCGGCTCTTCACGCTGAACATGCACGGCCGCCGCGTGAACCAGGAGATTCTCCAGCGCAAAGGTTCCGGCTACGTGGGCAAGCACGGGCCGGACTTCCTCATCGCCACCGACAAATGGTTTCGCGGCATGGAACTCACCTACGGTCCCGACGGCGGTGTCTATGTGGCCGACTGGAGCGACACCGGCGAGTGCCACGACAGCACCGGCGTGCATCGCACGAGTGGTCGCATCTACAAAATCACCTACGGCGAGCCGAAGCGGCCCGCCGTATCCGACCTGACCAAGCTCAGCATCCTCGAACTCGTCCGCTTGCACACGCACGCGAACGAATGGTTTGTGCGTCAGGCGCGGCTGCAACTGCTCGACCGCGCGGCGAAGCCCGCCGAGTTGGGCGTCGACACGAAGGAACTGCGCTCGCTCTACGACACGGAGAAAATCGTGGTTCACCAACTCCGCGCGCTGTGGTCGCTATACGTGCTGGGCGCGACGGATGAAGCCTTCCTCCTTGCACAAACCCGCCACGCGAATGAGCACATCCGCACATGGGCCGTGCGCCTGCTGACTGACGCGTGGCCACTCGACACGGTGATGAGCCAGCGACCATCGTCACCGGTAGGAGCCGACGTGAGGAGGCTCACTTCAAATTCGGATGCCAACGCGCGAAACAGTCAGCGCCTCCTCACGTCGGCTGCTACCGCGCGGGAGTTGAGCCGCCTCGCCCGCGAGGATGGCTCGGGCTTGGTGCGGCTCGCACTGGCCACGGCATTGCAGCGACTGCCCATCAGCCAGCGCGGCGAACTCGCCATGCCACTCGTCGCGCACCGAGAAGACGCCGCTGACCACAACCTGCCCGCGCTGATTTGGTATGGTCTCATCCCCGTCGCCGAGACACAGCCGGACGCACTGCCAAAAATCGCCAGCGTCTGCGAACTCCCGCTCACCCGCCGACTCATCGCGCGCCGGTTGGCTGAGGATATCGAGAAGCAGCCTGCGCACGTCAACAACCTGCTCCTCCTCGCCGCCGCGAAGGGCGAAGCGTTCCAGAGCGACATTCTCTCCGGCCTTGGCGACGGCCTCGCCGGCTGGCGCAAGGCCACGAAGCCGAGCACTTGGGATTTTTTCGCGAAGCTCATCGAGAAGTCCGCCAACACCGCCCTCCGTGACCGCGTGCGGGACTTGAGCGTCGTGTTCGGCGACGGTCGTGCGCTCGACGAAGTCAAGCGCGTCGCGCTCGCGAAGGACGCGGACATGAACGCCCGCAAGGCCGCGTTGCAAACACTCATCGAGAACCGCCCGCCGGACTTGCGCGCGGTGTGCGAGCAGTTGCTTGGCGTGCGCTTCCTCAACACCGTCGCCGTGCGCGGGCTGGCACAGTTCGATGACCCGGCCATCGGGGAGAAGCTCGCCAAGAGCTACCGCAGCTTTCATCCCAGCGAGCGCCCCGCCGTGATGGACACGCTCGTCTCGCGCCCGACCTTTGCGAAGGCGCTGCTGGCCGAAGTGGCTACTGGCAGGCTGCCGCGTGCAGACGTGTCCGCCTTCCACGCCCGGCAAATCCGCAGCTTCAAGAACGCGGAGCTGGACGCGCAGTTGGCGAAGGCTTGGGGCGAGTTGCGCGAGGCGGCGGCGGACAAGCAGGCGCTCATCGTTAAGTTGAAATCCCAGCTCACCCCGGACGCGCTCGCGAAGGCGGACAAGAGCGCAGGCCGCGCGCTCTACAACCTTGCCTGCGCCAACTGCCACCGCCTTTACGGCCAGGGCGGCGAGGTCGGGCCGGATCTGACCGGCTCGGGCCGCGACAACCTGGACTACCTGCTCGACAACATCGCCGACCCAAGCGCCGTGGTGAGCGCGGACTTCCGCATGACGGTGGCGGACCTTGCGGATGGCCGCACGCTGAACGCGCTCGTCGCCGCCCGCACCGAGCGCACGCTCACGCTCAAGACGATGACGGAGACTGTCACCGTCCAGCGCAGCGACGTGAAGAGCCTCAAGGAGTCCGCGCTCTCGCTGATGCCGGAGGGCTTGCTCGAAGCGCTCACGCCGGAGCAGCAGCGTGACCTCCTCGCCTACCTGATGCACAAGTCCCAGGTGCCGTTGCCCGGCGGGAAGTAAGTTTCGCCGTCACTCAGGGCAAAGGCGGAGGAAGGCTGGGGGCCACGCGTGTTTGCGTTCCTCCAATGGCCGCGACGGAAGAAGATGCCGTGCAGGGGCGCGACACCAGAGATCACCGCAGCTCGAAGGGCAGCCTAGTATTTCCCGATGCCGCCTGGGTGGACGTGCCTCCGGACATTTCCACCTCGAACGGCCGGCCAATGTTGTTGCCGGCGAGGTCTTCGATGATGGACTCGACCACGAGCGTGTAGCGGCCGGCTTTCCAGGCGTGCAAGGGCAGGAATTTCCAGAGGCGCTCGCGCTCCGCCAGGAAGGGCTGGCCGGGAACGGGGCGGCCTGAGGCGTCCACGACGTGGAGCATCCGCAGCGCGAGGGCGGAATCCATCGGCTCGGCAAAGTCCACCGCCAGCGGCTCACGGGTGCGGATGGGCGGGGCTTGGTATGCCCAACGGCGCGGATCAGGCGGGTCACGATCCGGCGGGCCAACCGTGAAGGGCTTGGCGAAAGCCTGCTTCATCCGGTTGCCGTTCGCATCCTTCCAACTGCCACTGATGAGGAGCGTGAAGCGGCGGCCGTTGACGAGCGCGGGCCCGACCTCCTCCAGCGGCTTCACCTCCCGTTTGATGCGGCCGGGATCGATGAACAAAGTCAGCCGCATCATGTCGGGACTCCACAGCTCCTCGGCGAGTTCGAGGAAGGGAAGTTCCACGGGCTGGTTCACCTCGTTGAGCAGGCGGATGTGCTCGTAGATGTTGCCCCGGCTCATCGGGGCGGAGAAATGGACGTAGAACTTGAGCAGGTTCTCGGGCACGATATCCGCGCTGGGATAAACCTGCGTCACGGTCGTGGTGGCGCGCTCCGGGCGCACGGGCACCTGAAGAACGGAGGTGACCTTCCCCGCCGCCGCCGAGCTGGTGCCCGGGAGACGGCCGGCGTCGAACACCGCACGATAGCGCAGCCCCGGCTCCAGCGGGAACGCGGGCACAAAGCGCAACCAGCCGGCCTGGACCTGATGCTCGCCAAGCATCGGCACCGGTTGCGCTCCGGGCTGCTCGACGTAAACCGCAAGCAGATGCGGCCAGTTGGTGGCCGGCCAGTTGGTGGATTGCAGCGCCGTGAGCGTGTCCCTCGCGAGGCCGGAGACTTCGATCATCAGGCGGTTGGTTTCCCGCGGCACCGGCACCCAGCGGAGGAAGACAGCGGAGAAACCCAGGGATGGCGAAGTGGTCGCGGTGGCCGCTGCTGACAGACTCGTCGGCACCGGCCATGACAATACAAAGAGAAAACCGGCAAGTGCCGGTCTCCAGATCAGCAGCAGCAACTCCCCGCGCCGCCCGATCACGGGAGCGGAAGTGATTCGAGATCGAGCACGCCGCCTTCACCGCGCCGAAGCACGACCGCGTTGAGGGCGTCGAGCTTGTCGAGCTGCTCAACGCCCTTCCACGCCTCAATGGTCTCATACTTGGAGCCCTTCGTGCCGTTGCTCACCGGGGAGGTGATGGACTCCGCATCGGCGATGTCCTCGGTCGTGATCTTCATCACGCCCCGGCTGCTGTTGGCCAGGAGCAGCCAGTCCTTGCCGCCTTTTTGATACACGATCATGTCGAGAGGCCGGTTGCGGTTGCCCAGCTCGGCGATGGTCTTGCCCTTGATCTTGGCGGCAGGCTTGATGTCACTGAGTGGGAACTGGACCAAGGGCGTGCAGGTATAGGCGGCGAGTAGCTGCGGCTCGTTGCCAATCTTGAACGGAACAAACGTGCGGATGGGCGAGCGGGTCTCAAACTTGCCGTGGGCGCCGTGGTAAATCTCCACGCTCGTGCCGTTGGCGACCTTCTGGAAAGGGAACGGAATGGCGCGCAACGCGGAGGCGAACTCCTCGTTGGACAGGCCGGCGACGAGCAGACGGTCCTCGAAGAAGGCGAGGTCCGTGATGGATTCCAAGCGCGGATTGCTTTGCCGTTTGCCTTCCCCCTGCACGCCATCCACCGGCGCGTCCGGCAACTCGGCCCGCGCGTGCTTCACCTTGTCGAGCGAAACGGCCTCCATGCTCCCATCAGTCTTCAAGCGCAGGATTAAGGGCGTTGCGCCAGCACCACGGCCCCGGGTGACGGCCAGATAGACGGTGTGCGAAGCCGGGTTGACGGCGAGGTCGTCGAGCAGGATCTGATCGGCGGCGGTGCCGAGCAGGGCGGCGACCTTTTGGTTGATGCCGCCGACTTTGATGGTTTTGGAGGCACCGGGTTGGGTGTCACCAGTCGCGACGGCAACGATGGCGGCGGACTTGGTGTCCGCAATGAACAGGATGCCGTCGGGACCGAAGGTAATCGGTCCGGCGGACTTGAGGGTGACTTTGCCTTCGGTCATGCCGGAGGTCCAGTTGGCGGCGGAGGTGGCAATGGGCAGCCAGGTGAGCGCGAGCGACAGAGCGAGAAGGGTGGGAGATTTCATAGGTTATGGGTTTGGACGCGACCAAGCCCGGCTTGGTTGCAAAACTGTCTAGCTGTCGAACTGGATAGGAACGATTTCGGCGAACGGGTTCAACCCGATTCTTTAAGGGGGCGAAGCCAACCAAAACCAGACGACGGAAACTGCGCTCAGTAAACCCGGCGCAGATTCGAGGGCAGGATGTTCAGCTCGCCGCGATACTTGGCCACCGTGCGGCGGGCGATGGTGATGCCCTTGGCCACGAGCAGCTTCACGATGGCGTCGTCCGAGAGGGGATTGAACTGGTCCTCGCCTTTGATGATTTCGGCGACCATGTCCTTGATGCTGGTGTTGGCGACGGATTGGCCATCAGCGGCGGTGAAGCCCGAGGTGAAGAAGTGCTTCATCTCGAAGACGCCGTGGGGCGTCTCCATGTATTTGCCGGAGACGGCGCGGCTGACGGTGGTCTCGTGGACGCCGACGACCTCGGCGACCTGGTTCATCGTGAGCGGCTTGAGGTGCGCGCGGCCCTGCTCCATGAACTCCCGCTGCCGCTTCACAATCTCGGTGGCGATGTTGTGGATGGTCTGCTGACGCTGATGCAGGCTCTTGATGAGGAACTTGCCGGCGCGGATTTTGTCGCGGATGTATTCGCGCACGTCGGGTGTGGTTTCCGCGCGGGCCATCATGTCCTTGTAATGATTGCTGATGCGCAGATGGGGCACCTGCTCGTTGTTGAGCGTCACCATCCAGTCCTCCCCGACCTTTTGCACGAAGACTTCGGGGATGATGTATTGATCGTTGTCCGGCAGGAACGCACGGCCGGGATGCGGTTCGAGGTGACCGATGCGGTCGGCGGCCTCCTGAACATCGACGACGTCCTCGTTCAGCGCGCGGGCAATCTCCGGGAAACGGCGGCGGCCCAAGGCTTCCATGTGGCCGGTGACGATCTTGTATTCCAGCGTGTCCTGACGACCGGCCCGCTCCAGTTGAAGCCGCAGGCACTCGCCCAGATCCCGTGCGCCGACGCCCGGCGGCTGGAACCCTTGAATCACGGTGAGCACGGAGGTGAACCGGTTCAGGGGCAGGCCGGTGGAAGCCGCGAGTTCATCCAGACTGATCGCCAGATAGCCCCGCTCGTCCATGTTGCCGACAATCATTTCCGCCACGGGCAGTTCCTCCGCCGAGAGCCCGGCATCGCGCACCTGCTCCAGGAGCATTTCCTGAAGTGACTGGCCCGCGACCAGCGAGTCGAACATGAACTGGCGACGTTCTTCATCCTCCTGAGTGGCGCGGCTGGCGGTGCTGCTTGGGGAAAAGTTGTCGCGCCATTGCTCGTCGATCTGGGCCAGGCGCTCGAACCCCGCCTGAAAATCATCCACCGGCTCAGCACCCTCCTTTTCAGCCGCCAGCTCAGGCGGCTCGTCGGCGGCCGGTTCGGCGGAGTCCTCGGCGGGTGCTTCGGATGAGTCAGCTTCGCCGGCCGCTTCTTCCTTTTCCTTGCCGGGCCGCTCCTCCTGCTCCACCTCAGCGACGGGCACTTCCTCCAGCATCTCGTTTTGCTGCAGCTCCTGCTCGACTTGTGCGCGCAGCTCCAGGATCGGAGCCTGCAGAAGCGCGAGCGACTGCTGGAGCTGGGGGGCCAGCACCATCTGCTGCGACATCTTCTGCGATAAGTATAGGCCTTGTGCCATCGGTTCACACCGAGGCTATGCCGCAGCGGGTTGAGGCTCAAGAACGAAGCGGGTTTGCATGAACTGGCGGAAAGATAATCCCCCGAAATCAGCGAGCTTTGTTTATCAAACCCATCCCGAGGCCGGACACTCGAGACGGCCGAATCCACTGGGGGAGCGGATGGCCAAACCGGCGCCCGGGCCATCCGCCCGGTGAAAAAACCAAAGAAAACAATCGCCTTCCCGCGACGGACTTGGCAGATCAACCCCTCCACGCGCGTTGTGGCCCCGGCAAAGTCGAGTTCGCTGACGTGTGGGAGTCGGAGCGTGGCGCGAAAAGCGCGCCCGTCGGCGTGAATTTTCCGAGAGACGTGGACCACATAAGAATGCAGTCGTGACATGAAGAAATCGGCAACCACCAAAAAGAAGCTACGGCTCGGCCTGCCCAAGGGCAGCCTGCAGGACGCAACCATCGAGAAGATGGCCAAGGCCGGTTTTAATGTGCAGGTGAGCAGCCGCAGCTACGTGCCGTATGTGGATGACGACGAGCTGGACATCCGCCTGATCCGCGCCCAGGAGATCAGCCGCTACGTGGAGCACGGCTACTTGGATGCGGGCATCACCGGCCATGACTGGATCGTCGAGAACGGCTCCAAGGTCCATGAAGTGGGCGAATTTATTTTCAGCAAAGTCAGCCGCCAGCCGACCCGTTGGGTGCTGGCCGTGCCGGAGGAATCTCCCATCCAGTCGGTGAAAGACCTGCGGGGAAAACGCATCGCGACCGAGGTGGTCAATCTGACCAAGCGCTGGCTCAAGAAGAACGGGGTCAAAGCCGAGGTCGAGTTTTCCTGGGGTGCCACCGAGGTGAAGGCCCACGAACTTGTGGACGCCATCGTGGAGGTGACGGAAACCGGCTCCTCGCTGCGCGCCCACAAGCTGCGCATCGTGGAGACCCTGCTGACCTCCACACCGCGGCTCGTCGCCAATCACGCTTCCTGGAAGGATGCCTGGAAGCGGCAGAAAATCGAGACGTTGTCGCTGCTTCTCCGCGGCGCACTGGAGGCCGAATCCAAGGTCGGCCTGAAGATGAACGTCCCCCGCGGCGGCCTGGCCAAGCTGCTGGAAGAGCTGCCTGCCCTGCGCAATCCCACCATCTCGCAACTCAGCCATCCCGAGTGGGTGGCGGTGGAGACGATCATCGATGAGCGCATCGTCCGGGAGATCATTCCGCAGCTCAAGGCTGCGGGCGCAGAAGGAATCATTGAATACCCTTTGAACAAGGTAGTATATTGACCCGCGCTTCGACGAAGGCCGGCCTGAGTCAGGCCGGCCGTCCAACGCAGCGCAGAACGAGCAAACAAACGATATGGGTTCACTGAAAAAACGCCGCAAGGCAAAGATCAACAAACACAAACGCCGGAAAAAGCTGCGCCTTAACCGCCACAAGAAGCGCACCTGGCAGAAGTAGGCTCTCAAGCCTGCCCCACGCTTCGGACGGCATGACCCTGTTGCTGGGGTCATGCCGTCGTTCTTGTTCGCACCGCCGAATCTCATGCAACCGTTTCTCATCCAAACCGTTGTCGCGATTGCCGCGCTGGGCACCCTCTGCGGCTGCGCAACAACCTCCAAGAAACCAACGGTCGCTTCCGTCCCGACTGAGGACGGCCAGGCTGCGCCCCTGACCAAGGAGGAAACGGAAAAGCGCATTGAGGCGCTGGCCCGCTTTGCCGCAGGTGTCAGCGGTGAACTGCGCGAGCAGTCGGACGAGGCGCTGGAGCATTTCCAACGCTCTGTTCTCGCCGATCCGGCCAACGAGCCGCTGGCGATCGACGTTGCGCGCCGTTTGCTCCGGAAGAAGGAGTTCGACAAGGCCATTGAGGTGCTGGAGAAATCCGCCGCCCGGCCCGAGGCCAGCGGGTTTGTGGACGCGCTGCTGGGCATCGCCTACCTGCAGTCCGGCAAGCACGATCAGGCCATCGCTTCGAGCCGCAAAGCGATCACCAAGCTGCCCCGCGCCCTGATCGGCTACCAGAACCTCGCGCAGATTTACCTCCAGACCAAGCGGCCCAAGGAAGCGCTCATGGTGCTGGATGAGGCCGCCGCCCTGCCCTCTCCTGAGCTGCCCCTTCTCCTCGAACTGGGCGAAGCCTACCGCAGCCATGTAGCCAGCCAGCCGCGAGACTTCGAGCTGGTCAAACCCAAGCTCATGTCCGTGCTGGACACGGTCATCAAGCTTCAGCCCAAGTCCCAAAGCCTGATCTTCCGGCTCGCGGAACTCCTCAGCTTCGCCGGCGAATACAAGCGCTCCGCCGAGCTTTACGTGAAGTTGCTGGAACGCTTCCCGAACCAGGCGCTGCTGCGCAACCGCATTGTCGAACTCTACCTGAAGGCCAACGATCTCAAGGCCGCGCAGACCCAGCTCGACGCGCTGGTCCGCGAGCAGCCCACCAACCCGTTGGCGCACTATTTCCTCGGAGCCATCGCCGCCGAGCAACGGGACTGGGACAAGGCTGCAGAATACTACCAGCGGACCATCCAACTGAACGAGGGTGCCAAGCAGGACTTCGAGCCGGTCTATTACGATCTGGCGGGCGTTTACATCAGCAAGGACAAGCCCGCAGAAGGCTTGAAGATTCTCGAAAAGGCCCGGGCCAAGTTCAAAAACAACTTCCTGCTCGAGTTTTATTCCGGCCTGGCCCATGGCCGCCTTAAAGACCACGCGGCGAGCATCAAGCATCTGACCGCAGCCGAACTTCTGGCCCGCCGGGATGAGCCGGAGCGGCTCACCCCGCTTTTCTACTTTCAAGTGGGCACCGCTTACGAGCGGCACAAGGACTTCAAGCAGGCCGAGTTTTATTTCCGGGAATCCCTGAAACTGGCGCCTGACTTTGCCGAGGCCCTCAATTATCTCGGTTACATGTGGGCCGAACGCGGTGAGAACCTTTCCGAGGCCCGCGTCATGATCGCCAAGGCGCTGAAACTGGAGCCGGAGAACGCCGCCTTCCTCGACAGCATGGCCTGGGTTCTCTTCAAGCTGAACCAGCCCGCCGAAGCTCTCGAATACCAGCTCAAGGCCCTCAAGTATCAGAAGGAGCCCGACGCCACCCTGCACGACCATCTCGGCGACATCTACGCCGCGCTCAAGCAGCACGACAAGGCCCGGGACCAGTGGAAGCACGCCTTGACCATTGAGCCCAGCGAGGCCATCCAGCAAAAGCTCAAGGCCGCGTCACAACCCAGCCCCTAAGCGCATGGCGTGGCGCTTCCGCAAACACTACACGCTTGCCGAGGCCCGGGCACTGCTCCCTCAGATCCGTCTCTGGCTGCACCAGCTTCAACGTCTTCGCCGCGATCTGGCCTCCTACGAGCAAAGCACCGAGGCCCACCTCAGCCAGGGCGATGACTTCGGAGGCGGCAAGGTGAACCAGTGGATACGCAACCTGAGCGCCTTCAAGGATCTCCTTGAGGAATTCAACCAGCGCGAAATCCAGATCAAGGATCTGGAGCGCGGGCTGGTGGACTTCCCGGCCATTCAAGCCAACCGCGAAGTCTTCCTTTGCTGGGAACAGCACGAGGACGACATCACCTACTGGCACGATCTCGAAACCGGCTACGGCGGACGCGAGAAGCTCTGACCTGCCGTGGTCGAGTGGCTCGTCTGGCTGGCCCGTGTCCCGTCGTAAAAACGGTCACTTCCTCGCTATCTCCACAAAATCGCCCGGCTTGATGGCGGCCAGCACGCGGCGGAGGTCGTCCACGTAGCGCAAGACTTCCCGCAAGCGGTTGGTGGGCAAGACCACGATGGCCAGCACACGCCCGCGAAGGTTCTGCTGATAACGCAAGTTCTGATCGGCAGTGAGCAGCACGTCGAAGCGGCCTTCGGCGGCGTGGATGAGGTCGCCGTTGCGCAGCTCGGCCCAGCCCATGTCTTGGGCGAAGGTGACTTCATGCTCGGGCAGATGCCGCCGCAGGGGATGCGGCGTGTTCACGTCGAAAAGCACCTTCATGCCGCCTTGCCGTAGAGGACGCGGTGCGCGTGCTCCAGCACGGCCACGGCCTGTTCACGGGTCACGGCGGGGAAGCCGTCGAGGAACTCGTCGAGGCTGACGCCGTCCTCCAGATTCTCGAACAGGCTCTCGACCGGGACACGCGTGCCGCGGAAGCACGGGACTCCGCCCATGCGCTCGGGGTCGCTCCAGACGGGCAGCTCGGCGGGAATCTCAATGGTCTTCATCACGTTCATGGCACCAGTCTGTTACCCCAAGCAGGCGAATTGTTCAAATGCGATTCAGCGCGTGAACTTCCCGCCGCCCTTCCAGCGGGCGCGGCCCAAGGTGGCGAGGGTGGCGAGGATTACCGAGCGGTAAGCGTGCAGGCCGCTGGCCTCGCCGGTGGTAAAGGGGCAGTGTTTCGTGCCGCAAATTACTGGCAATTTTACTGGCAGTGGTGCCTAGGGAAGGAGCCCCCCTTGTAAACACAGGGGAAGAAGTTGGCTCCAAAGGTAGGACTCGAACCTACAACCACCCGGTTAACAGCCGGGTGCTCTACCATTGAGCTACTTTGGAACTCGAAAGCGCGGCGAAGCTACAAACCCGCTCCCCGTCCGTCAATAGGCACGGTGGAGAAAATGTCGCCTTTGTTTTCCTCACTGCCGGAAAGCCACTTCACCTTGTGGCATTCGGCAGTCGGGAATTGGTCCAACCGGTCAGTTCCTATCGCAGCCATTTCGCCGGATTGAAGCCGGTGATGAGCTGCACGCCGGTCACAAAGGTCATCACATAGACCACCTTCATGAAGGTTTTCTCGGAGAACTTGCGGTTCAACCAAACGCCCAGCCAGACCCCGACCGGGATGAACGGAAGAAACACCAGGCTCTGCTGCAGCGTGGCAAGGTTGATGATAGCCTTGGGGGCGAGCACCGGCAGATCCACCATCGCCCGGTCCACCATGAAGAACGGCATCTTGATCCAGTTGATGCAGGTGAACATCAGCACCGTGGTGGCCACGTAGCGTTCCTTGGGCATTTGCTGGGGAATCAGGAAGACGCTCACCACCGGCCCGGCCCCATGCGCAAACGTGCTGGTGATGCCCGCCCCGATGCCGCACGGCACGCCAAACGCATGGTTGGGGGCGAAGGCTCCCTCGGCCGCAAAAATCCGCTCCTTGGTGAGCTGGAATACCACGAAGGCCACCGCGAGCACGCCGATGCACACATTCAGCTCCCGCGCAGAGAAGCGCCCGATGAGCTGCACACCGATGACCACGCCCACCACCACGCCCGGCAGCAGGAACTTCAGATTCTTGCGCTCCCACTTGCCCCAATAGTGATAGAGGCTGAAGGCATCGCCCGCACACAGCAGGGGCAGCAGGATGCCAATGGCGTCCTTCGGACCAAACGCCAGCACGCATAGCGGCGTGGTCAACATGCCCAGCCCGCCGCCAAACCCGGCCTTGGACAGGCCGATGAACAGCACCGCCACCGCCGCCAGCAGGAATGAGGACCAATCATGCACGCGCGACGTGTAGAAGCCGGCTGGAGGAATGTCGAGCCGGCCTTTTTGCTTTGCGCCCGCGCGGACGACGGCTAGAACTGCCCGCGTTTAACTAACATCCATGCCTATGTCATCACGTCTTGCCAACAAGTGGGTTCTCATCACCGGTGCCTCCAGCGGATTCGGTGCGGCCGCCGCCCGCGCCTTTGCCGCCGAGGGCTGCAATCTGATCCTCGGCGCCCGCCGCACGGACAAGCTCGAAGCCGTGGCCGCCGAAGCCAAGAAGTTGGGAGCCCCGACCGCGAACTTCCACAAACTGGACGTGAGCAGCACCAAGAGCGTGAATGCCTTTGCCGAGGCCATCCCCTCGGTGACGCCGCAGATTGACGTGCTGATCAACAATGCCGGCGGCGCGCACGGGCTCGACACCGTGGCCAACGGCAAGGACGAGGACTGGGAGGCGATGGTGCAGACGAACCTGCTGGGCGTCATGCGCGTCACCCGCGCGGTGCTGCCCTTCATGGTGAAGAACCCCGGCAGCTACATCTTGAACATCGGCTCCGTCGCGGGCCGGCAGGCCTACGAGGGCGGCTCGGTGTATTGCGGCGTGAAGGCGGCGGAGATCATGATCACCCGCTCGCTACGCCTCGAACTCAACGGCACCGGCGTGCGCGTGGGCACCATTGACCCCGGCATGGCGGAGACCGAATTCTCCATGGTCCGCTTCAAGGGTGACGAGCAGCGGTCCACCAAGGTTTACGAAGGGGTCGTGCCGCTCACGGCGAATGACATCGCGGAAATCCTCGTCTGGTGCGCGAGCCGTCCCGCGCACGTGTGCATTGATGAACTGCTCGTGAAATGCACGGACCAGGCGGCCGTTCACAAGCTGTATCGCCGGCCGGTGGCGAAGTAAACGCCCGGCGCGATCCGCGTCACTTGGCTGGCGGTGGCGTCCGCAGCAGCTTCACCAGATCCTCGCGCTTGTTGCGCTCGGCCAGCCGCAGCGGGCTGTCCCCGGTGACGTCCACCAGCGACGGGTTGGCCCCGTGGGCCAGCAGCAATTTCACCGCCTCGGAGCGCAAGGCGCGCACCGCCTGATACAGGGGCGTCTGCCGCTGGCGGTCCATCGTGTCCACCGCAAAACCACGGGCCAGCAGCAGCTTGATCAGCTCCACCTGCCCGCTGGTGGCGGCTCGGTGCAAGGCGGTTTCGCCGAGATTGTCGGCGTTCTTCGGGTCCGCACCGGCAGCCAGCAAGGCCTCGACCACGGGCACTGAACCGCTGCTCGCCGCGTTCAGGAGCGGGGTGACGCGCTGGCGGTTGACGGCGCGGGCATCAGCCTGCTTGGCCAGCAACGCCCTGACAATCTCCAGCTTGCCGGCCGCCGCCGCCGCATGAAGCGGGGTGTTGTCGCCATAATCCCGCGCATTCACGTCCGCGCCGTGGCGCAGAAGCAGCTCCACGATGGGCAGGCTGCTGCCACCGGCCAGATGCAACGACGTGCGCCGCAAATCATCGTGCGCCCCCGCCCACTCGGGATGCTGCTGGAGGATGTCCTGCACGTCCTGCAAGAGGCCTTTCTGTGCGGCGATGCGCAACGGAGCGCTGCGGCTCATGGGTGTCTCCTTGCCTCCGCGACTGCGCAGACTGGCGATCACCGCCACATGCTCGCGCTCCACGGCGGCGGAGTAAGGTGTGCCGCCGAAGATGTTGGTCGCATTCGGGTCCGCCCCCAGGCGCAGCAAGGTTTGAATGATGTTGTCGTCCGGGCGCTCGTCGAGCACCGCCAGCATCAAGGGCGTCTGCTGGAAGGCATCGCGGGCATTGACGAGATGGGGATGACGAGCCAGCCGCGCGGTCAGCTCCGTCACATCGCGTTTGCCGGTCAGATAACGGATCTCGGCGGCCCGGGAACGGTCGTCCTCCTTGGCCCCGGACCGGATGAGCAGTTCCGCTCCCTGCCGGAGATTGATTTCCCGCGCGATGGAGAGCGGGGTTTCCCCCCGCTGATTGGGCGGCGGATTGGGATCCGCGCCAAACTCCAGCAGCAGCGGCATCATTTGCTTGGAGTAACGGCGGAACACCGCGATGTATAGCGGTGTGTCGCCCTTCTCCGTGGGCTGGTTCACCAAGTCAGGATTCTCCAGCAGCAACTGCCGCACGCCGGCCAGATCATGCACCAACACCGCGTCGTGGATCGCGCCGGCATGGCTGGCCGCCGTGAGCCATCCCACCAGCAAACACCCGGCCCCCAGGCAGCGAAACCATCTGCAAACAAAACTGGCTGGGCGAAGCGTCGGCATCAGGCACTACTTCTTGACGTCGGCCTTGGCCGCAACGACCGGCTTGGGCTTGGTCGAGAGCGGGAAATCATCGGTGCGGAAAGGATGGGCGGGCAGGCCGTCCTTGTTCCACAGATTCACGACGGGGTAATTCGCCCAGCCAAAACGGACTGCGGTGGGCTTGCCCACGGCGGAACTGGACACCTCGACCTTGTCCTTGCCGACGATCTTCGCGTTGGCCCAGGCGAACTTGCCGTCCGCCCCGGCGATGGTGAAGCCCTTCAGGTCGCCGCCCCGGGCTTCCAAGCCCTGCCCCGCGTCGCCGAAGGTCACCGTGGCCTTGCCGCCGCTGAAGCTCACGCTTTTGAAGGTCGGGCCGCTGGCGACGATGTCTTCACCGTAGGTCAGCTTGCGAGCCACCAGCGCGAGCCGCGCGCCCACCGGCTCTTTCTGCTGCGGATGAATGTCCTTCTCGTCACCCACATCGGTGATGACCACCGTGCCGGCGTTGCCCACGTTCTTGCTGGCGAGTATCTGCGCCTCACGCAACTCCGCCCAGGTGCTGTCCGCCGGCTCCGGCAAAATCGCCGTGAACGGCGCGAGCTGCACGGTGAGGAAGGTGAAGCTCCCCTGCCCCCAGTCCTGCCGCCAGTTCTGGATCATGTCCGCGAAGAGCGTGCGATACTGCCAGGCGCGGCCCGCGTTGGACTCGCCCTGATACCAGATCGCCCCCTTGATGGCGAAGGGCAGGAGCGGGTGAATCATGGAGTTGTAAAGCTCGGTGGGCCGCCACGGCTCGCGCGGAGCCTGCGGCAAAGTCTTCGCACCGGACTGCTTGGCCTTGGCGAGCAGCTCCGGGAAGCGCGCCTTCGCCGCCTCGAAGTTCTTCATCGCCACCTGGTAGTTGTCGAGAATGTCCTTCTTGTAGGATGGGTTGCCCGCCAGCACGCGATCGCTCATCCACACCTCGGCCGGCGAACCGCCCCAGGACGTGTGAATGATGCCCACGGGCACTCCGCGCGCCTTTTGCAGGTCGCGGCCAAAGAAGTAGGCCACCGCCGAGAAGTCCGGCGTCGTCTCCGGACTGGCCACCGTCCACGCGGGCTTGGCGTTGTTGTATTGTCCCTGGATGTCCGCCACGGGCTGCGGCGCCTTCACGCGCGGCACATAGAACAGGCGGAGGTTGGGATTCGCCGACGCGGCGGCGGCCGCTTGCCAGTTCACGGTCTGCCGCAGCGCCCACTGCATGTTCGACTGGCCGCTGGCGATCCACACCTCGCCCACGACCACGTTCTTCAACTCGATTCGGTTGCTGCCGTTCACCAGCAAGGTGGCAGGCTGGGCGTTCGCCTTCATGGAGGCGAGCTTCACCTGCCATTTGCCGTTCCTAGCCCGCGTTTGCACGACCTGGTCGCGATACTGGACCACCACCAACTCCCCCTCGTCCGCCCAGCCCCAGACGGGCACGCTGATGCCTTGCTGAAGCACCATGTGGTCGGAGAAAATCGTCGGCAGCTTGACCTCAGCGCGCAGGCTGGCGGTCGCCAACACCGCGAAAGCAGCGGCCAACGCCTTGAAACGAGGGAACGCACAGGCAGACAAGAGACATTTTTGCATGCCGCAAAATCTCGCCAAGCCCGCCGCCGCGTCAACCGGAAAGACGCCCACCCCAGCACCCTCCGCCCTGTTCACTCGACAGTCCCCGTTCAAAAGTGAAATGGTCCACGTCATGCGAATGAACCTGTCATTGCTGGCTCTGACTTGCACCTTGTGGAGTCAAGTTGCCATCGCCGCACCCCGCAGTGTCTCTGGCATCTACCCGCACCTCGCCATGTTCAACAACGAGGGCGAGTGCGGCACCGGTGCGGTGGTCCCGTGGGCGGGGCGGCTGTGGGTCATCACTTACGCGCCGCACATGCCGCGCGGCTCGTCTGACAAGCTCTACGAAATCACGCCCGTGCTGGAGCAGATCATCCGCCCCGAGAGCGTCGGCGGCACGCCCGCGAACCGCATAATCCACCGCGAGTCGCAGCAGCTTTTCATCGGACCTTACGTGGTGGATGCGCAGGGCAAAGTCCGCGTGATTCCCTACGCGCAGATGTTCGGCCGGCCCACGGGCAACGCCCGTCATCTGACCGACCCGGCGGGCAAGATTTATTCTGCGACCATGGAGGAAGGCCTTTATGAGATTGATGTGAAGACCCTCGCCGTGACAGAGCTGTGGGCCGACGAGCAGAAGAAGGAAGGCCGCCATGCGGACCTGCCCGGCTACCATGGCAAGGGGCTTTACTCCGGCTTCGGCCGCGTCATTTACGCGAACAACGGCGACCACGCACGCGAAGCCTTGTCCAATCCCGCCGTGCCCAGCGGCGTGCTCGCCGAGTGGGACGGCAAGGCCGACGCGTGGACCGTCGTGCGCCGCAATCAGTTCACCGAGGTCACCGGCCCCGGCGGCCTCACCGGCAATCCGAATCCCGCCACCGATCCCATCTGGTCCATCGGCTGGGACCACCGCTCGCTCATTCTCATGGTGCGAGACGCCTCCCCGGCAGGAGCCGCTTTACGCCGCGATTCCGCCTGGCACAGCTACCGCCTCCCAAAATCCAGCCACAGCTACGACGGCGCCCACGGCTGGAACACCGAGTGGCCGCGTATCCGCGACATCGGCGAGGAAGGCTCGCGCCTGATGACCA
>CAIPBN010000473.1 GCA_903863315.1 uncultured Verrucomicrobiota bacterium
GCGGGATCGAGGTAATCGGCCGCGCGGACGAGGACGGAGATGTTGACCAGCGGCAGCTCGCGGTCGGGCACAACATAGGCGACCGGTCCGGCCTTGAGCACCACGCGGAACTGCTTGGCGTCCGGTGGCGAGTAGTTCAGTTGCGGGTATTTCAGCTTCTCCGGACGATCCGGGATATCGGCGGCGAAGGCGGGTAACGCGAGGGTAAGGGCGGTGAGCAGGGCGAGGCGGTGCATAAGGAAGATGCGGCGAATCAGCGGGCGGGTTTGTAAATGCGGATGAACTGACCGGTGACGGAAGTCGTTTGGGTTAAGGCCTCGTGAACCCGCCGCGCCAGCCCGTCAAAGTCCACATCCTCCGTGCAGGCGACGATGCCGGCGTGAGCGGGCTTTTGCTGGTGCAGGCGGCGGAAGTGCATGCGGTTCACGGTCAGCAGGACGCGTCGGTGAGCGGTGGCGTAGGCCAGCACCTCGTCGTCTGCCCAGCCTTGGTTGGCACGGCCAATCTCAACGATGGTGAGCACGTCGTGGCCGAGAGCGCGAAGCGCGGCAACCACAGGTTGGGGAAAGTTTTCATCGGCCAAGAGGCGTGCCATCTCAGACCTCGTTGTTCTCTTGAATCAACCGGTCCATCTCGGCGCGGTGGGCGGTGACGTAAGCCCACGCGTTTGCCAAATCTTCCAGCGACAGCGCAGGATGGGCTTGGAGAAGCTGGTTGTCCGTCGCCCCGCTGCGGCGGCCTTCCTCCAACTGCCAGACCGGCAGCCGCAAGCCACGGATGCAGGCGTCGCCACCACAGACGCGGGGCGTCCGGTAAATGCCGGGCGCGACCTCGGCCGGCTCGTGCGCCAGCCACTCGACGAGGCTGCGGCGTTCCTCGGGAGACAGTTTCGTCACCACTTGGCGGGCTTCTTCAATCGCGGTGCTCATAATGGCTGCAATGTGATCCAAGCTGGGGCGGGTCGCTACTTCTTCTCAAGCTCCGTGATGCGTTCGGCGGTTTTCTTCTTGAGGATGGTCAGGAACTGCTGGTTCTTTGCGTCGGCTTTGGCGGACTGCTCCTCCATCTGCTTCAAGCGCGTCTTCAGCGCCTCGACGCTCTTTTCCTCCTTCAGCCGGCCGAGGAACTGCCGGACGGCGGGCAACTGCTGCGCCGAGAGGCCCACGAGGTCCGGGTCGTCACTCGCGCTCTTGCCGGCCTTGCGGACGATGGAGGCGACGTTGCGGTTCTCCGTGGTCAGGTAGGTGTTCGCGACGCGTTTCACGTCGGCGGCAGTGACGGCTTGGAGCTTCGGGCCGGCCTCGTTGATTTCCTGCCAGTGACCGAGGCCATCGTAGCGCAGGAGCGCCTGCATGATGGCGTGGTTGTTGGAGAGCTTGCGGTATTCGGCGGCGGCGAAGTTGTTCTTCACCTTCTGTAACTCCTCGGGCGGCACTTCACTCGTCTTGATTTTCTCAATCTCGGCCAGCAGGCCCTTCTCAAGGTCGGCCGGCGTTTTGCCGTCGGTCACCTCGCCGCCCACGTTGAAGATGCTCGCCCAACGCATCGAGTGCTGCTGCGCGTAGGCTTCCGTGGCGACCTTCGAGCCGAGCACGAGGCCCTTGTAGAGGCGACCGGTGCGCGTGGAGAGGAGCTGCGCGAGGACGGCGAGCGGGTAGGTGTCCTTGTGGCCGAACGCGGGCGTGTGCCACATGATGTCCACTTGCGGGTTGGTGTCGGCCTCGCCGTTCATGCGCTTCTCGGCGGGCTGCTTGATTTCGAGCGTGACGACGTCGGGGGCGGCCTCTTTGCCGCGCGGGATGCGACCGAGATACTTCTCGGCGAGCGCGGTGGCCTTGTCGGGGTCGAAGTCGCCGACGAGGACGGTGGTGAGGTTCTGCGGGGCGTAGTAGAGCGCATAGAACTCATCCGCCTGCTTCTTCGAGATGGCGGGGATGTCCGATGGCCAGCCGACGACCGGCCATGAATACGGGTGCGATTCCCAGAACATCGCCCAGAACGCCTCCTCGATGCGGCCCGTGGGCGTGGACTCGGTGCGCATGCGGCGCTCCTCGAACACCACGTCGCGCTCGGCGTAAAACTCCCGGAAGACCGGTGCGAGCAGGCGACCGCTCTCCATCCACATCCAGAGCTCCAGCTTGTTCGCCGGGACGGTGGTGAAATAGACCGTCACGTCGTGGCTGGTGTAGGCGTTCATCTGCGAGCCGCCGTTGGCCGTGTAGATGCGGTCGAACTCGTTTTTCACTAGGATCTCCCGCTGCGCATCCACAAGCTTCTTGAACTGGGACTGCAATTCCTTGTAGCGGGGTGTCCAGGTGTCGGGGTTTTGCAGGTCGGTGATTTCGCCACGCCGCCAGAGGGTGCGCATGTTCGCCTCCTCCTGGCGCATCAAGTCGCGCACGCGCTCCTGCTCGGCGATGATTTCCTGGTCCTTCTTGTAGTCCTTGGTGCCGAGCGTGGGAGTGCCCTTGAACATCATGTGCTCGAAGAGATGCGCGATGCCCGTGATGCCGGGCCGTTCGTTGGCGCTGCCCACGTGCGCAACCCAGCCGCCGGCGACGGTCGGCTCGTCATGGCGCGGCAGCAGGAGCAGGCGCATCCCGTTGGAGAGCGTCTTCTCGATGACGGGAACCTTTTGCGCGCGCGCGGGGAGGGCGAAGGCGGCGCAGAACAGCAGGCAAAGGAAAAGGTTGTTGGGTTTCATGCGGTCGTGACGCGAACTTGGACAACCGAAGGCAGTCCGAATTCAAGCAAGGCGGAAAGGAGTGCCCGAAAGGAGGAGCCGCGTCAATTGCACCGTGGGAGACGACGTGAGGAATCTCACTTCAAACTCGGACCACGGAACAAAGTTGGAGACTCCTCACGTCGTCCCCCACAAATGTGGGTTCAACCCGGGCGCACCAGGATCTCCTCCACCACGGCGCGGGGCGGGAGATTGATGGCCAGCAACGCGCAGTCGGCGATGTCTTCGGGCAGCATCATCTTGGCACGGGCGGTGGCATCGGGGACGACCGGGCGCTTGTTGAGCAGTTCGGTGTCAATGTCCCCGGGGAAGATGGAGCAGGCGCGCACGCCGTGGATGCGCTCCTCGGCGTTGATGCACTGCGTGAGACCGGTCTGGCCGAATTTGGAGAGCACGTAGGAGGGGCCGCTCTTCGGGCTGGCCTGCTTGCCAGCCTCGGAGACGATGTTGACGATGGTGCCGGACTTGCGCGCGCGCATCTGCGGCAGGAAGGCCTGGGCGCAGTAGTAAGAGCCGTGGAGGTTGGCATCCATGACGGCGTGGTAGTCCTCCAATGATAGTTCCGCCAGCGAGCGGCGCGGGATGTTGGTGCCGGCGGCGTTCACGAGCACCTCCACAGATTTGAACTTCGCCAAGACCGTCTTCGCCATCGCGGCGACCTGCGTCGAATCGCCGATGTCGCAGGGAACGACGAGGAACTGCTTGGCGTGCTTTCTGCCCCGCTTGACGGTGTTTTTAAGCGCCTCCTCGCGGCGGCCCAGCAAGGCCACTTTCCAGCCCTGCGCGGCGAGTTTCAAGGCGATGGCCTGGCCGACTCCACTGCCGGCCCCGGTGACTACTGCGGTTTTGCTCATAAAATTTTGGTGATCCAACTCATTCCATCCCAAACACCCGGCGGATGGCAGCTTCGACTTGCTTCATCTGCTCGTCGGTCAATGCGCCCAGCCGACGCATCAGGACGGCCCCGGGAACATTACGGATGCCTTGCGCATCAAACGCGCCGCGCTCCAGCCAGCGCAAGTCCAGGGGCACTTCAAAGCGCGTGCCCCGGACGGCCGTGGTGTGCGGCAAGATCAGATAGACCGCCCGCTCGTGGTCGAGGAAGGACACGCTCGCGATGAGTGCGGGCCGTGTCTTTGCCGCCAGGCCGAGGTCCACCAGCCAGACTTCACCGCGCCGGGCGTAGGGCATACTCGGTTTCTTCCCGGTCGTAGGCTTGGAACGCCTCGTCTGCGGCCGCCACGAGGTCCGCCTCGGTCACGACGCCGTGGCGATCATCATACACCACCGCGTCACCGCGCACGCGGTAGAGTTGATGCAGGGTCTGTTCCAGCCGCAGTAATTCCGCTGTCGTCAGGCCGGGGACGGCAGCTTCGATTTCAGCAAGCGTGCTCACGTAGGCAAGCTAGCAATGGGGCGCGGGGCCAGCAAGGCTGCTGACCGCCTTATTTCACATACAGCGCCTGCTGCATCTGGGTGACCAGCACGTGCGCGTTGGGAAGGCGCTTATCGGGATCGCGCTCCAGGCACTTGAGGATGATGCGCTCGACGGCGATGGGGATGTCGTCGTTGAAATCACGCGGCGGTGGCACGGAATGCTTCTCATCCAACTGCTTGCGCAGCACGGCTTCCTGGGTGTCGCCGGTGAAGGGCTTGCGGAAGGTGAGCAGCTCGTAAGCCGTCACCCCGTAGGAGAAAATGTCGGCCCGCTGGTCGAGCGGATCGTTGTGGAGCTGCTCGGGGGACATGTAGGCCGGAGTGCCGGAATTGCTCGGCATGGGGGTGGGTTTCTTGGGCAGCGGCTGGGCGAGGTCGAAGTCCACCAGCCGGATGTCGCCAGCGCGGGTCACCAGCACGTTCTCGGGCTTGAAGTCCAGGTGGATGAAGCCCTTGTCGTGCATGTGCTCCAGAGCCACAGCCATGTCGATGAGGATGTTGCCCACGAACTCGCCGAGCATCGGGTCGGCACGCGTGATGAGCAGTTTGAGATTTGCGCCATCCACGCGCTCCAGCAGCGTGAAATCCACGCCTTGAATCTTCCCGTGCTTGTGAAAGCCGACGATGAACGGGTGGCCGTGGATCGCCTCCAGCACGTCGCAGCC
>CAIPBN010000474.1 GCA_903863315.1 uncultured Verrucomicrobiota bacterium
CGCTCAGCGCCACGCACGTCTGCGAGTTCGACTTCGGCCCGCTCGAAGTCGCCTACGATTACGACCGCATCAAGCAGTCGCTCACCCGTGCGGCCATCGAGGCGCGCCCGCGCACCATGTGGCGTTACCGCGAGCTGCTGCCCATCGCGGGCGAACCGACCGTCGGCTTCCAGGTCGGCTACACGCCGCTGGTGAAGGCCGACCGCCTCGCCAAGCGCCTCGGCATCCGCGAACTGTGGGTGAAGAACGACACCGTCAATTACCCGACGCTCTCCTTCAAGGACCGCGTCGTAAGCGTCGCCCTGAGCCGCTCGCGGGAGCTTGGCTTCAAGACCGTCGCCTGCGCCTCCACCGGCAACCTCGCCAACTCCGTCGCTGCCAACGCCGCCGCCGCCGGCCTCAAGTCCTACGTCTTCATCCCGTCCGACCTCGAACAGGGCAAGGTGGTCAACTCGCTGGTCTATGGCGCGAACGTCATCAGCATCAAGGGCCACTACGATGAAGTGAACCGCCTGTGCGCGGAGATTGCCGGCAAGTTCGGCTGGGCCTTCGTGAACGTGAACATGCGGCCCTACTACGCCGAGGGCAGCAAGAGCATGGGCTTTGAGATTTGCGAGCAGCTCGGCTGGCGCACGCCGCAGCACACCGTGGTGCCGATGGCCAGCGGGTCGCTGCTGACGAAGATTCACAAGAGCTACCAGGAGTTCGCCAAGCTCGGCCTCGTGTCCGAAGGCAATTGGCACATCCACGGCGCGCAGGCCACGGGCTGCAACCCCATCAGCGCGGCGGAGAAAGCCGGGCTGGACTTCTTCAAGCCTGTGAAGCCGAACACCATCGCCAAGAGCCTCGCCATCGGCACGCCCGCCGACGGCTTCTACGCGCTCAAGGTGATGAAGGAAACCGCCGGTCACGCCGAAGACGTGACCGACGACGAGGTGCGCGACGGCATCCGCCTGCTGGCCGAGTGCGAAGGCATCTTCGCCGAGACCGCTGGCGGCGTGACCGTGGGCGTGGCCAAGAAGCTCATCGCTTCCGGCAAGATTCCGGCGGGCGACTCCGCCGTCCTCTGCATCACCGGCAACGGTCTCAAGACCCTCGACGCGGTCGTCGGCCATGTGGGCAACACCCGCGAGATTCGGCCCAGCCTGCGCGAGTTCGAGTCCATGCTGAAGGACGAGGAAAAAGCCCCGGTAGCAGCATGATTCTTTTCAACGCAGAGACGCAAAGGCGCAGAGACGCGAAGAGGGCTTTGCATCTCTGGCCTTCTTTGCGTCTTTGCGCTTTGGCGTCCTTGCGTTAAACATCCCCAACCTATGCCCATCAACGTCCGCATCCCCACCCCGCTTCGCCAGCTCACCGGCGGCGAGGAAGTCGTCACCGTCACCGCCGCAAATGTCGGCGCGGCCATCGCTGAAATGCAGGCCAAGTATCCCGGCATCAAGGACCGCCTGCTCGACGACAAGGGCGAGGTCCGCCGCTTCGTGAACGTGTATGTGAACGAGGAGGACATCCGCTTCCTCCAAAGCCAGGCCACGCCCCTCAAGGACGGCGACGAAATCAGCATCATCCCGGCGATTGCGGGGGGGTGAGTTCCAGTATGGCCCGCCAACGTGACAACGGAACCGGCTAAACCAAAGCCCCCAAGCCCTTGGATTGATGGGTTGGTTTTGCAGTGCATCATAATGGTTCTGGCGGGAATGATTTTGGACGGAGGAGGACTGTTTCAGGTTTGTGCGTATGCCTTCGTCGGATTCTGGGTTGGCGCTTTGGTGCATTTGGCAAGGCACAAAGGAGAACAGACGAAAACAGATGTGTTCCTCCTGCGCTACGGACATTTTCTCCTGTGCGTTCTCTCCTACTTTCTCACGGGTTGGATTTGGAAGTTGCGCGGATACGACTACCTGATTCGCCAGTTGTTTGAATGATCTCCAGCCCTGTTGATTGACCGCCAGTCTTTCTGGTCGGTTCTTCGGCCCCTCCATCCGACCAGCAGCACGAACGCCCAGATTGACCCCCATGTGGCCGAGCGATACTTTCCGGTCATGACCGTAGTTGAGTCCATCACGGAGTCGAGCGATGACTCCTCATCGGACATCCCGCAAATGGTGCCAGATGCGGAGTGGCGGACGGCAGCTTACAATCAGTTCCTTCGCGATGACTCGGCGGAGGACGACATATACGAACGTTTCCCCTGACAACTTTATGTCCTCCCCCTCAAAAAAACCTGCCGCGAAGTCCGATGCCAAAGCCGAACCGAAGCTCCCGCCCGACCCGCGCCAGTCCAAGTCGCGATTGTGGCTCACGTTCCCCGCGCCGCTCATCACGCGCCCGGTGATTTGGGAGCTGGGGCAGAAGTTCAAGGTCGTCTTCAACCTCCGGCAGGTCAGCGTGGGCAAGGACATCGGCATCGTCTGCCTCGAACTCGATGGCGCACGCACGGAGATTAAGAACGCCATCAACTGGCTGGAGAAACTCGGCGTCGAGGTCGAGCCGGTGGAAATCGGCGTGCTCGAAAGCTAGCGGAGCGCCGAGCACTGCTCGGCAGGTCGCGGCTCATGCCGAGCGATGCTCGGCGCTCCGACATGTCCCACAAGTCTCCCAAAATCGCCGCCCTCATCACGGACCTTCAGGGCCGCGATCTCGACGCGCACTACTTGGGCTACTTCGCCTGCTTCAACCGGGGTCAGTTTTACGAGGCGCACGACGTGCTGGAGGAACTCTGGCTCGCCGATCGCCACGGGCAGAACGGCAACTTCTACAAGGGCCTCATCCAGTTCGCCGGCGCGTTTGTTCACTTGCAGAAGGATTGCCCGAAGTATCCGCGGCTCCGCCCGGCAGCGGCGTTGCTCACCCTCGCGGAGGACAACTTTCGTGCGTATCCCGCGATGCATGAGCGGCTGGATTTGGGCTTGGTCCGCGCGCTCATCACCGACTGGCGGGTGCGGCTGGTCGCGGCGGATTTTACCCGCAACCCGCTCACGCCGGACAATGCGCCGAAGCTGACGTTGGCCAACTGACGGAGGCCGGCGCTCCGCCGCCTCACACCTCAATCGCCTGATGTGGCACGGGCACGATGATTTCGGACTTGGGCAGGAGGTGCTTCAGCGTCTCTTTGAAGGCGAGCGACTGTTCTTCCTCGCCGTGCACGACGAACGTTCTCTTGATGTGGCCGGACAGTGATTTCACGTAGGCGGACAGCTCGTTGCGGTCCGCGTGACCGGAGAAGGCGTCAATCTTGGCCACCCGGGCGCGGATGGCGTAGGGCTCGCCGAAGATGTTCACCGGGCTGCGGCCGGCGATGATCTGCGCGCCCAGCGTGTGCTCGGCGCAGAAGCCGACGAAGAGGATGAGGTTCCTCGGATCGCCGCCGTGGTTCTTGAGGTGGTGCAGCACGCGGCCCGCCTCCGCCATGCCGGAGGCGCTGATGATGACGGCGGGCTCCTTCAGCTCGTTTAGCTTCCGCGACAATGCGACCTCGCGGATGTAGGTGAGGTTCTCCATGCCGAAGGGATTGCCCTTTTCGCGCAGGAAGGTGTAGGTCTGCTCGTCGAAGCACTCCGGGTGCAGGCGGAAAATCTCGGTGGCGTTCGTGCTCAACGGGCTGTCCACATAGATGGGCACGGCCGGCAGTTTCCCGGCGTCGGTGAGCTGGTGCAGCGCATAGACAATCTGTTGCGTGCGGCCGACGGAAAAGGCGGGGATGATGACCTTGCCCCCGTCGCGAATCGTGTCGCCAACGAGGCTGGCCAGTTCATCACGCGCGTCCACGGGGCTGGAATGGATGCGGTTGCCGTAGGTGCTCTCGATTTGGAGGAAGTCCACGTTCTCGACCGGCTGCGCGTCGCGGAGGATGTCCTGCCCGGGCCGGCCAATGTCACCGCTGAAGAGGTAGCGGAACTTGCGCCCGGCCTCCCGCACATCAAGCACCACCTGTGCGGACCCGAGGATGTGCCCGGCGTCCGTGAACCTGACCGTCACGCCGTCCGCGATGGGCATGGGGCGGTCGTAGTTGATGGCGACAAACTGGCGGATGGCCCGCTCTGCGTCGCTGGCGGAGTAGAGCGGCTGCACGGGGGGCTTCCCCTGTTTGGCGCGCTTTTTGGAGACGAATTGCGCGTCGGCCTCCTGAATCGAGGCCGAGTCCTCCAGCATGATGCTGGCGAGGTCGCGCGTGGCGAAGGTCGAGTAGATGTTCCCGGTGAAGCCCTGCTTGCAGAGGTTGGGAAAATTGCCGCAGTGGTCGATGTGCGCGTGACTGAGGATGGCGGCGTCGATTTTCTTCGGGTCGAAGGGGAAGCAGCAGTTGCGCGTGATGGACTCGTCGCGCCGGCCTTGGTAGAGGCCGCACTCCAGCAGCAGCCGCTGGCCGTTGACCTCCAGCAGATACATGGATCCAGTGGTGGTGCGGGTGGCCCCGTGAAAGTGAATGCGCATGGGCAAAGGCTACGGCGGACGCCCGAAGTTCAAAGTTCAAAGTTCGGCCGGCATCTGCCTTAATCCACGGCCGTGCAGGTTTATACGAAATTCAAACCGACCAGTTCCAAGAAGCGGTCCCGCAAGCCGCTGCACTGGGGCTGGGGAGTGCTCGTCGTGCTCGCCGGTCTCGGCGCGTGGTGGTGGTGGACCCGCCCCGAGGACAAGCCCCGCCCGCTGCGGCCCGAGGCACCCGTGCAATTGCAGGCCTTTGCTCCCGCAGTCACGAACACTCAGACCCCGTCGGTGGCGACGAACCGTTTGGGAGTCGATGGAAAGGCAACAGTCGTCACCACCAACCGGCCACCCGCCGGCCGGACCAACCTGGTGGTGGCGGAACCACCGGTGGACTTAAGCCAGTTCCCCCGCCTGCCACGCGACACCTTTGAGGTGCAGCTTGCGCTGGGCCGCGCCGGCGTTTCCTCCGGTTCGCTGGATGGCGTGATCGGTTCGCAGACCCGCGCCGCGATCAAGGCCTTCCAACTGCGCGAGCAACTGCCCGACACAGGGGTGGCCGATCTCGAAACCAAGGCCCGGCTTCAGTTGCTCTCGCCGCCGCTGGCGAACTATCTCGTCACGACGGACGATCTGGCCCGGTTGCAGCCGTTGAACCAGACCTGGCTCGGCAAGTCCCAGCAAAGCGCGCTGGACTACGAGACGCTCTTGGAACTCGTCGCCGAGAAGGGGCACGCCCACCCGGCATTGATCAAGCGCCTGAATCCCGGCGTGGAATGGACCAACCTCACGGCGGGGGCGGTCTTGAAGATCCCGGCGGTGACGTATCCACCCATCCGGGGCAAGGCGGCCTTCATCCTCATCCACCTGGCGGGCAAGACGTTGCAGGCGTTTGACGGGAACACCAACTTGCTGGCGCACTTCCCGTGCAGCATCGCGGCCCGGGTGGAGAAGCGCCCGGTGGGTGAGCTGCACGTCGCCGTGGTCGCGCCGAATCCCAACTACACGTTCGATCCGGACGTCTTCCCTGAGTCCGCCGAGGCGCAGAAACTTGGGCGCAAGTTGATTCTGCCGCCCGGCCCCAACAACCCCGTGGGCGTAGCGTGGATTGGCCTCGACCGGCCGGGCTACGGCATTCACGGCACGCCTGTTCCGGAGCAGGTGGGCCGCACGGAGTCGCACGGCTGCTTCCGGCTGGCGAACTGGAACGCGGAGTATTTGATCAAGCTCGTCACGGTGGGGACGCCGGTGCGGGTGGTGGAGTGATCATGAGGAGCAGGATGAAGATCAAGATTGCGAGCACGAACGGGAGGCCGCGTTTGGCTCCTGCTCGCAATCCTGATCCTAATTCTGCGCTCCGCCAAATCGGATGAGCGCGAAATACTCCTTCAGCCTCACCTCCGAGGACCGGCAGCGCGCCGATTTGCCGCGCAAGATCCTCATCGCGCAGCACGACACCGAGACGATTGCGCACGTGACGCTCAAGCTGCTGGCCTTCCTCATTTTCTGGCGGCCCCGGCTGCAAATCGAATCCAACCTCCATCAGGACGACATTCCCTTCATTCCGGACCTCGTCCAGCTCGACTACACCTTGCAGCCGGCCTTGTGGGTGGAGTGTGGCGAGTGTTCGGTGGCCAAGCTCGACAAGCTGGCGGTGAAGTGCCACGACGCGGAGATCTGGGTGGTGAAGCGCTCACCCGCCGCCGCCGAGCATCTGTGGGCCGCGATGAAGAAGGCGGAGCTGCGGCGCGACCGCTACCAACTGCTCGCGCTCGACGCGGAGATGTTCGAGGAGGTCTGCGGCCTCGTGCAGGCCCGCAATGAGGTGACGTTGTTTGCCTGTGAGTTCGATTCTCCCAAGCTGCAGTTCGACTTCAACGGGCTGTGGTTCGACGCGGAGTTTCAGGTGCTCCGGTTTTGATGCAGCAAAAGCAAAAGGCCACGGAAGGTTGATTCCGTGGCCCGAGATGGGGTGGGCAGCGCCTAGCGTTTGCCGATGACTTCCTTGAGCTTGTCGGAGGCTTCCTTGCCGGCGGCGAGCTTCTGGCGGATGAGCTTGTAGGCTTCGGAGGCGCGCTTCTGGCCCTCGGTGATTTGCCAGGGGCTCATGAGGCGGATGACCTTGTCGCGCGCTTCCATGGCCCGTTGGTGACCAAAGGCGCCCACGAGGTTATACCACTTGTAGGCTTCGACGTAGTCCTGCGGCACGCCGCGCCCCAGCTCGTGGCAACTGCCCAAGCGGAACTGGGAATCGAGATGCGCCTGTTCGGCCGCACGGGAATACCACTTCACGGCCTCCGCGTAGTCCTGCGGCACCACTTGGCCGGCCTCGCAGAACTGGCCCAAGCGGGCCTGGGAATCGACGATGCCCGCCTCGGCGCTGAGGCGATACCACTTGACCGCCTCCTGCTGGTCCTGCGCGACGCCCAAGCCTGAATCGAAATACTGGGCCAGCCGGGCCTGCGCGTCCGCGATGCCCTGCTGGGCGGCCATGCGGAAATATTTCGCCGCCTCGGCAAAGTCCTGCAGCGTGCCGAGTCCACGGTCGATGCAGCGGCCCAAGCGCGCCTGCGCTTCGGCGTGGCCAGCTTCCGCCGCCTTGCGATACCAGATGACGGCGGTTTGGTGGGTTTGCAGCACCCCGCGCCCAAACTCCGTGCAGAAGCCGAGGCGGAATTGCGCGTTGGGCTCATTCTGATCAGCGGCCAAGCGATACCAGCCGGCCGCCTCCGTGAAGTCCTGCGGGACGCCTTCGCCAGTTTCGTAGCACAGGCCGGTGTAGAACTGCGCGGCCGCGTGGCCGTTGTCGGCGACGGTGCGGTAGAGGGTGTAGGCGCGGTTGACATCGCGCTCCACGCCCAGGCCCTGCCGGAGCAGTTGGGCGAGCAGGAACTTGGATTCCAGATGACCTTGATCCGCCGCCGCCTGGAAGCACTGCGCCGCTTTGGAGTGGTCGTGCTCGATGCCGTAGCCGTGCTGGTAGCAGAGACCAAGCTTGTGCTGGGCGCTGACGTTGCCCTGGTTGGCGGATTGGAGGAACCAGCGGGCGGCGGTGACCTGATCCTGCACGACGCCCTGGCCCTTTTGGTAGAGGCAGGCCAGCGCGTATTGGGCGGCGGGGTTGCCGCGGTCTGCGGCGCGTTGATACCAGCGGGCAGCGGCAGCGTAATCCTGCGGGATGCCTTCGCCCTGCTCATACTTGGCAGCCAGCGTGTATTGCGCCCCAACGTGATCCTGCTCGGCGGCCTTGTGATACCAGACGATGGACTCAGCGTAGTTCTGGGGCACGCCTTTGCCGCTCGTGCAAAGCTCGGCGAGGGTAAACTGGGCGTCCCGGTTGCCGTTTTCAGCGGCGAGCTGGATGAGCATGCCTGCGGCCACCAAGTCCTGTGGGACGCCATCGCCGACCAGATATTTCTGGCCGAGGGCGTGTTGCTCGGCCGGCGAGGCCTGCTGCACCATGCCCATGAGCGATTCGGTTTCCTCGAAGATGGGCGCGACCACTGGCTCCGGCGCGGTCACCGGCTGCGGTGGGATAAACGTCGGCTCTGTGAAAACGGGCGAGGGCATCGCCTGCGCCGCAGGGGCGAAATGCGCCGGTGTGCTGAAGGTGGTGGCGGGTGGTGGGGCCAGCACCGGAGCGGGCACAGGAGCAGGCTCCGGTTCGGGCGCGGGCATGACGAAAATGGAACGAGGCGGTTCCGGCTCCGGCACCGTGACAGGTGTGGGCCCTGGCAGCGGGACGGGCTCTTCGGCCACCGGTTCTGGTGCGGGGGCAGGGGCGGGGACAGGTTCTTCCGCGCTCGGAGCGGCCTCAACCGCCACAGGGGCCTCGATTGGCTTGGCTTCCTCAACCGGGAGCTCGGGTTCGGTCACAGCAGGCGCCGGCTCGGCGGGAGCGAGGGTGGCGGAAGTGGCGAAGATGGTTTCGGCCTCCGGTTCCGCACCCGCTTCGCTCTTGGTCAAATCCTGCAAGGCAGCCTTGGCTTCCGGATCGCCTTGGGCTGCGGCCCGACGATACCAGGCAATGGCCTCATCGCGGTTCTTCGGCACGCCTTCACCGATTTCATGGCAATAACCTAGGTTGAATTGCGCGGCGGCGTTCCCTTGCAAGGCGGCCTTGCGATACCACTCCACTGCCTGAGTGTAGTCCTGGGATACGCCTTCGCCCCGATGGTAGTGCGCTCCGAGCGCGAACTGCGCCTCTGGCAGGCCTTGCTCGGCGGCCCGGCGAATCCACTTCACCGCCGTCTCGTAGTTCGGCTGGCCCATGATGCCGTTGACGTAGGCAATGCCGAGGTCGAACTGGGCGTTGGCATCGCCCGCCTCTGCGTCCGCGACCATTTTGGCCTGCGGGTCGTCCGTTGCCAGGGAGGTGCTGGTGGCGTAAGTCGGGGCCGGCACCGGTTGCGGAGCGGCGATGGGCTCAGGCGCGGGCAGGCTGGCGGAAATCGGTGCCTCCATCCGCACCGGTTCCGGCGCGCTGGGTTCGGGGGCGGGAGGGGCGAGCGTGGCGGAAATCGGCGCGCCAGGCGCGGTCGAGAGCACGGCTTCAAACTCAGGCTCGGGCTTGGCAGCCGGACGGGTGAACGGGGTGGGGCTGGTGAACGAGCCCTTGGGCAGCGTCTTCTCCAGCTCGATGATAGCCTGTCGGGCGTCCTCGTCGCCGGCATCCGCAGCCTTACGATACCAGATGAGCGCCTCGTCGGGATTCTTCTCCACGCCCTCACCGATTTCGTAACAGTAGGCGAGATTGAACTGCGCGAGTGTGTGGCCCTGTTCCGCGGCCTTGCGATAGAGCCCGACCGCCTTTTCGTAATCTGCAGCGACGCCCTTGCCCTGCTGGTAGAGCGCACCCAAAAGAAACTGCGCGTCGGCGTGGCCTCGGCGGGTGGCCTTTTCGAGATAGTCGGCGGCGAGCGAGTAATCGAGCGGCACGCCCTCGCCACGCGTGTAGAGGTGGCCGAGCTGGTATTGGGCGTGCGCGTCGCCTTGTTGGGCCTTAAGCTGGAGGGACTTGATGTTGGCGCTCGCCATGGGCGGATAGTTTGTTTTTCGAGCCGGTGAAAGCAACCAAGAAATAGGCTGAACGGGCCAATTTCCAAGCTCCAAATACGGTTTCGTGAACGAATTGCCACCGGCTTGCCGTTCGTTGCCTCGGACGCGGGATTTGGAGCTTGGAGCCCGTTTCGCCTCCCCGCTATTCTGCCGCCATGAAAGCGCTCACCACCTCGTTCCGCGCTCCGCGTTCCGCGTTCCGCGTTCCCGTGGTTCCGACCGTGGACCAGATCATGGCCGAGGAACGCGCGGCCAGCTTCACCAAGCGCAGCATCAAGACCAGCGCCAAGCTCGCCGGGCTCAAGCTCGCCGTGAGCATGATGGACCTCACCACCCTTGAGGGTAAAGACACTCCCGGCAAGGTCGCCTACCTTTGTCGCAAGGCCCTCGCCCCCGCCGAACCGCGCTTCGCCGTGCCGTCCTGCGCCGCCGTCTGTGTGTATCCGAACATGGTCCGGCACGCGCGCAAGTTCCTCGTTGCGGACTCGCTTGTCCATGTCGCTGCCGTCGCCACCGGCTTTCCCAGCGGCCAGTATCCCTTGCCCACGAAACTCGCCGAGGTCCGCCGCGCCGTCGCCGACGGAGCCGATGAAATTGACATGGTGATTGACCGCTGCGCCTTCCTCACTGGCGACTTCGCGAAGGTCCACGACGAAATCGCCGCCACGAAGGAAGCCTGCGGCCCCGCGCACTTGAAGGTCATCTTCGAGACCGGCGAACTCGTCACCTACGACAACGTCCGGCTCGCCAGTCAGATCGCGATGGAGGCCGGCGCGGACTTCATCAAGACCAGCACCGGCAAGGTCACGCCCGCCGCCACCATGCCCGTCACCCTCGTGATGCTGGAGGCCATCCGCGACCACTTCTTCGCCACCGGCGTGCGCATCGGCATGAAGCCTGCCGGCGGCATCCGCACCAGCAAGCAGGCGCTGGCCTACCTCGTCATGGTGAAGGAAACCCTCGGCGACGACTGGCTCACCCCCGACCTCTTCCGCTTCGGTGCGAGCACGCTCGTCAACGACGTGCTCATGCAGATCGCGAAGCTCGTGGACGGCCGCTACCAAGGACCGGACTACTTCTCGCAGCCGTAACAAACAGCACCTGCCCGCTGGACAGTTCCCGCCGTGGTGCCCGTTCAGGGCCGCGCTTGCGATGTCGTAAAGGTGACGA
>CAIPBN010000475.1 GCA_903863315.1 uncultured Verrucomicrobiota bacterium
GGACGAACTCGTCGTCGATGCCATCTTGAAAAAATCCAAAGCGTCCGGCTTTGGCGTGCGCACCCTCATTCACGAAGTCGTGCAGAGCGAACTCCTCACCCGGAAATAACTATCTCGCACAGATTCAGAAAACCCACAGATTGACCATGACATGAGAAAAGCAGCCCCGATTGCGACCCCTGCATTGATTCTTCTGCCTTCATTCTTCTGCCAAAAAAACACACGGGTGGACGGCGGAAGCTTGAATGCCGAAAAATCTCTCTCGCTCCATTTTCCACCCACCGCATCAAATCTGCCGCTTCTCTGAATCTGCGGGACATCACCTCACAAACCTTTGAAACCACTTTCACGCCGCCTCTTCCTCCGCAACTCCGGCATCGCCCTCGCGCTGCCAATGCTGGAGTCCATGCTACCAGCGGGCCGCCTCGCTGCTGCTCCCGCCGGTCCACCCCGCCGCATGATCTGCATCGGCGTTCCCTTCGGCTTCGATCCCACGGCATTCGTGCCCGTCGCCACCGGTCGCGACTACACGCTGCCCTCGCACCTCACCCACCTCGCGGCATTCCGCGATGACTTCACCGTGATCAGCGGCTTGAGCCACCCCAACACCGGCGGCGGCGGACACAAGGCGGAAGCCGTCATGCTCACCGGCGCGCCCTATCCCGACTATTCCCACAACCTGAAAAACACCATCTCGGTGGACCAGGCCTTTGCCGCCCGTTTCCGCGGCGAGACCCGCTACGAGAGCTTCGTCCTCACCACGCAAGGCCAGTCGCTTTCCGTCACCGCCAATGGCGTCTCCATCCCAGCCATCGGCCAGCCTTCAGCGGTGTTTAAGAAGCTCTTCCTCGCCGCCACGCCCGCCGAGATCGACGTCGAAATGCGCCGCATCGACGAAGGCCGCAGCATGCTCGACTTCGTCAGCGATCGCGCGAAGAGCCTGAATCGCCGGATGAGCAACGCCGACCGGCAGCGCGTCGAGGAATACTTCGAATCCGTCCGCGACGTGGAGCGCCAGCTCCAGATGACCCGCGAGTGGGTGAACCGTCCCAAGCCCAAGGCCATCGGCAACGAGCCGCGCGACATCGGCGACAACCAGCAGCAAAAGGCGAAGTTCCAGCTCATGATCGACATGATCCACCTCGCGCTGGTCACCGACTCGACCCGCGCCGTGAGCCTCATGACATTCGGCATGCATCACGACCTTTCCCACCACGGCAAAGAGCCGAAAAAACTTGCCGCCTGTCGTCAGGTCGAAGTGGAGCTCATGCAGGCCTTCGGCGACCTGCTCGGCAAGCTCAAGGGCGCCAAGGAAGGCGGCACGAGCCTGCTCGATTCCACCATGGTCATGATGACCAGCAACCTGCGCGACGGAAACACGCACTGGACCTCCAACCTCCCCGCGATCCTCGCCGGCGGCGGCTTCCGCCACGGCCAGCACCTCGCCTTCAACCGCCCGTATCTCGACGAAGTGAAACAGGAACTCGGCGCGACCGACGGCAAGAAGGTCAATCCCGAGAAAAAGATCCCCCTCATGGGCAAGGACCAGCAACCGCTCTGCAATCTCTACACTTCGATGCTGCGAAAAAGCGGCGTCGAAATCGAGCGCTTCAGCACCGCCACCGGCCCTCTGGAAGGGCTCGCGTAGGGAACAGATGCTCCATCACTCCACCGCCTGCCCGACCACTCACAAACCAAGAACAACGAACCAAGAACCAACAACGATTATGAACTACCTCTCTCAACCCTGGCTCCTCAATCGCCGCCACGCTCTCAAAGCCCTCGGCAGCTTCATTTCATTGCCCATGCTGGAGTGCATGGTGCCGCTCCGAGCAGCCGAAAAGGCTGCCGCCATCGCGCCCAAGCGCAGCGCCTTCATCTATCTGGCGAATGGCGTTCACTCGCTGAACTACCAGATCACCAAAGAGGGGCGCGATTATCAGTTTTCGCGTTCTTTGAAGCCGCTGGAGAAGCATCGCGCCGTGATCACGCCGATCAGCGGCTTGCATCATCCCGGAAGCCTCGGGCATCACCACAATTGCATCTCCGTCTGGCTCACCGGCGGCAAGCTCGGGCCATCGGACCGCAACACCATCTCCGTGGACCAGAAAATGGCCGAGCTCACCGCGCCGCACACCCGCTACCCCTCGATGGAGGTCGCGCTCACGGGGGAATCCCTCGCCTGGACCGCCGATGGTGTGCGGCTGCCCTCGCTACGGCGTTGCAGTGAAATGTTCGCCTCGCTCTTCGAGGAGCCCAAGGGCGGCAAGACAGCCCAAAGGCGGGCCTTGCGTCGCAAAGGCAGCGTGCTGGACGCGAACCTCGCCGAGGCGCGCCGGCTGGAGCAGAAAATGGGCGCTGCGGACAAGGGGCGCATGGAGCAATACCTCACCTCCGTGCGCGAGGCGGAGATCCGCACGCGCCGCGCTGACGCCTGGCTCGACACCCCGCTGCCCGCCATCTCCGACGCCGACCGCAAGCGCACCAACCGTGACATCGCCGCCACGCTGGCGGGCGATTACTTCCGCACCGTCTATGACCTCATGGTGCTCGCCTTCCAGACGGACGTGACCCGCGTGGCCACCTTCAGCCTCGGCGGCGAGGGTGACGCGTTCGCCATTCCAGAGATCGGCATCACCGAGTCGCGTCATCAACTCAGCCACCATGGTGGCGATGCCGGTTACATGGAGAAGCTGACCAACTATGACACCTTCGCCATCGAGCAGTTCAGCTACTTCCTCACCCGGCTCACGGAAACCAAGGATCTCAATGGCAAGCCCCTCTTGGGCTCCACCATGGCGCTCTTCGGCAGCGGCATGTGCTACGGCCACAGCCACGGTAATGCGAATCTCCCGCTCGTCCTTGCAGGTGGCTCCGACCTCGGCCTGAAACACGGCACGCACCTCGACTTCAATAAATCAGCCAAAGGCTTCCAGGGCTACACCCTTGGACCGGACGGCACGCTCACCACCGCGCATTACCAGCTTTGCAGCCGCCCGGTGAATGCGGACGCCCACATGAGCAACCTCCTCCTCCTCATGGCCCAGCGCATGGGCGTGGAGACGGACAAGTTCGGCGACAGCAACAAAATCATCACACTATGAAGCAGCCGTCCGATCGTCGTTCTTGGCTGCTGCCTCGTGCAGGTCTGGCGATGTTCGCCTGTTTGTTCGTGGTTCAGGCTGTTGCTGCCAACAAAGGTTCTAGTGCCAACAACCAAGGGCAAAACATAGCCAACGTCTTCCGCCCCGAAGCCGGCAAGTTCCCCCCGTTGGAAAGAGCGCACACCTACCGGGGCGAGCTCGTCTTTGTTGATCACGCCAACCGCCGTGGCAGCATCCGCGTGGCGGGAACGGGCAAGTTTTATCGAAACGATCCTCACCCCTTCGCCATGCTGCCGTATGGCATCATCCGGTATCAGGGAGCGCCGGCGGATCTGCGGGACATCCCGCTCGGGACCGTGATGCACGTCCGAGCCTTTCTCCCTCCGGACCCCAAGACTTCGGCTGTGCCGGTATTGCCCGCTGACAACAAGATGAAGGACGCGAACCATTATCGTGGCACCGGCATCTTTCCTGCCGAGAACCACGTGCTGCTGCTCGCGGACGATCCCAGTCACTGCCTGCACGAAGGACTCGTCTGGAAGCTTCAGGAGGTGGGGATGAACGGCAGCGAAGGCACAATCATCGCGACCCGCGAACCGAAGCAGATTGGCGACCCCAAAGCGACCAGGGAAGAGCTGACCTTCGACGCCGCCACCCGCATCTGGCGCGGCCGCGAGCGCATCCGAGTCGCAACCCTGATTGCCGAGGAGGCGTGGCCCTCCAGCGGAAAGAAGAGCCTCGGTGGGCAGCCCGTTCTGCTCGGGATCACTTGGAAGCCCGCACCAGGGGATGGGCTGAGCGGTGCTTTCACCCGCTTTCACATCTCCGACATCTGGCTGGACGCCGCCGCCATCCAGGATGCGGCTCATTTCCAGACCGAGACGCACAAAACCTTCATCCGCAGCCGCTGGATGCCCGCGTGGATTGACAGTATTGAGTATGGCAAGTTCGGCCGCGCGACCGTCACCGCCACCCTCTTCGGCGGCATGGATGCCTCCCTCTATGCCGACTTCAGGAAAGACGTTCAGGCCCAGATGAACGGATCCGAGAACACGTTGAAGCATGCCGGTGGCCACTACGGCCCCGGCCACATAGCTTCCAGTGGCAGAATTACTGATGTCGCCAAGGCAACCGGAGAAATCCCCCTGGGCAGCAGCGGCATCCAGATCAAGTTCGAGACCGAACTTATTATCGAAGGCATCCGGCCCACGAGAGTCGTCCGCGTCCGCCCGGAAAGCTGGCCCAAGATGCAGGTGCCCCGGGAGGAATACGTCAACGACAACCTCGAAGAGCGCTTCCCGACCCCGGCCATTTTTCCGAAATACTGATCCTCACCACCACCCGCCATGACACGCTGCCCTTTTGTTCTTGGTTGCTCGCTCCTGATTCTTGGTTGGTGCGCGGCCAGCGCCGCAGACCAACCCTTCCGCCCCGAAGCCGGCAAGTTCCCTTCTTTGGAAAAAGCGCAGTCCTACCGTGGCGAACTTATCTTCGTGGATCATGCGAACCGCCGCGGCAGCATCCGTGTGCAGGGATCGGGCATGTTTTTCCGCAACGATCCGCATCCCTTTGCCATGCTGCCGTATGGCCTCGTCCGTTACCATGGCGCGCCGGCGGATCTGCGGGATATCCCGCTCGGCACCGTGATGCACGTCCACGCCTTTTTGCCGCCGGACCCGAAGATCTCCGCTGTGCCGGTATTGCCCGTGGATAGCGGGAAGCAGGATGCCAATCACAATCGGGGCGCAGGCATCTTCCCCGCCCAGAATCATGTGCTTCTCCTGGAAGACGAGCCCAGTCACTGTCAGCGCCAGGGTTTGACTTGGAAACTCAAGGAGCTGGAGATCAAAAGCCAAGCAGGCATGATCATCGCCACTCGCGAGCCCAAGAAAGGAGGCGATCCGAAGGCCATCGAGGAAAAATTGACCTTCGATGCCGCCACCCGCATCTGGCGCGGCCGTGAATGTCTCGGCATCGAGGACTTGATCACCGATGGCACGTGGCCTGCCGGAGGAAAAAAAGCCCTCAACGGCCAGTCCGTCCTGATCGGACTCACCTGGAAACCCACACCCGACGGCATCTTCACCCGCTTTCACATCTCTGACATCTGGCTCGACGACACCGCGAACCAACGCGCTGCCCATAACCAAGCCGAAACGCACAAGGCCTTCATTCGTAGCCGGTGGATGGCCGCGTGGATTGACCATGTCGAGTATGGCAAGTTTGGCCGCGCCACCGTGACCGCGACCCTCTTCGGCGGCATGGACCCATCTCTCTACGCCGATTTCACCAAGGGCAGCCCCGCCCTGATGAATGCCGTGGCCAATACCCTGAAGCACACCCACGGTGCCTACGGCCCCGCCCACATGGCCTCGAAAGGCACCATCATCGACGTCATCAAGCTGCCCGGCGAAGCTCCGCTCGGCAGCAGCGGCCTCCAGATCCGCTTTGAGACTGACCTCATCATCGAAGGCATCCGCCCCACTCGGGTCGTTCGCGTCCGTCCTGCGAGCTGGCCACAGGCCCAGGTGCCCCGCGAGGAATACCTCAACGATGGTGCCAACACCGAGGAGCGCTTCCCGACGCCCGCCATCTTTCCGAAATACTGATGGCGGCACCTTCCCGGTTCCTGGTTGCCCGGCAAGAACCGACGAAGAAGAGCAAGCAATATGAAACTGCCACCCACCCCACGCAGAGCATGTGCTTTTTCATCCCTCGTGGTGGTGGCGCTCGCCCTGTTGGCTATTGCCACCGTGGCGGCGGCGGAAAAACCAGCCGAGCTGAAACCGGTTAACGTCAAACACTTTGGTGCCAAAGGCGACGGCGTGACCGACGACACGGCAGCTGTCAACGCAGCCATTGTCGCGGCACAAAAACAGGGAGCGGGCGCTGTCGTCTCGCTACCTTCAGGGCGATACAAAACGGCGCTGGGAAAGGAAAAGTCCATTCGCATCACGGGTGCGGACGGGCTGACGTTTCAGGGCGAAGGCGACACGACCATCGTATCGGGTGATCTGGATGAGCCGGTGTTCCGCCTCGTTGACAGCAAGAGCATAACTGTCCGCAAAATCTCCATTGATCATGACCCTCTGGGCTACACGCAGGGCACGATTACGAGTGTGGATATCCCGAACATGACTTGCGAAGTGTCGATTGACCCAGGCTATCCCGCACCAAACGATCCGACGTTCAAGGGCTCGCAGGTGCATCCGTTCGTTTTCTCGGAGAAGAACTACTATCAACTGGATCGCCATTGGCCCAACCCATCTGAAATGGTAAAAACCGGTGAGCACACTTGGCGCTGGAAGCTGCAAGGGCCGCCCAACATCGAAAACTGGGCCGGCAAGAGATTCTTCATTTATTCTGAGAGCCGCAGCCACGCTTTCATCCTCAGCAATCTGCGCGACACGACATTGGAAGACATCAATTACTGGGGCGGCGGGGCCAACGCGGGCTTCTACGTCAACGGGCTGGAAGGCGCCACGACGTTCCGGCGCTTCGTGATCGGTGTGCCGCCGGGCTCAGCTCGACTTTATTCCTGCGCGGGCGGCGGCCAGATCAGCGGCCTGCGCGGAAAGCTTCTGCTCGATCAGTGCGATTTTTCCAAAATAGACGACGACGGCATTGATATTTTGTCCAACTACACGCGCATCACCGAGCAAAGAGACAAGCGGACGCTGGTCGTGCAGGCCAAAAACAGCGATTACCGTGCGGGCGACCGGGTGGAACTCTGGGATTGGCTGCACAAAAGAATGCGGTCGGACGCCATCATCACAACAGCCACGAGCAACCCCGGCGGAACTTTCGTTATTGCTCTGGATCGGGATGTCGTGACCGAGCGCGTCGGCGTGGGCGCCGGCATGAACTTCAGCCGCGAGTCCATGACGGACGGCATAGACCGGCTCATCAACGTGGCGACGGTGGGGCAGGAAACCATAATCCGCGACAGCAAGTTCCAGGTCTTTCGCGCGAAGTGCCTCAACTTGAAAGCCGCCCATTGCACGATTGAGCGCTGCACGTTCAGCAATAGCTTCCAGCCCGCGATTTCCGCCGCGCCCGAATGGTATTTCGA
>CAIPBN010000476.1 GCA_903863315.1 uncultured Verrucomicrobiota bacterium
CCGGCGTGCGTCAGGGCCAGCAATGGGTGGGCAAGATGCCGGTGCTCAAAGTGCACGACTATGTCTTTGGCTACGCCAACATCACTTACGACACCACGATCGTCCGCTCGACCGACTTCAATGCGGCGATCCCTGCCAAGCTCGGCAAGGCCGTGGCCACCGACAAGCCATCGAGTGACCTCTCCGACAGCGGTTACAGCGCCTGGAGCCACATCGCTGAACTTGAAGGCCCACGCGGCATCAAGGGATTTCGCCCCACGAACAACGGACGCGGCTCCGGCACCGAGCAACTGCACGATCCCAAATGGCAAGCTCCGGCCAACTCGCGACTGAGCTTCAAGTTCTACTGCACTGAGCCGCAAACTGTGATCCTCACCGCCGCCGATTACAACTCGGTCGAGCTGGAGATCACTGCCTCCGACCAATGGCAGGAGATGACCATCGCCCCCGAGCGTCTCATCAACCGCTTCAGCCAGAAGCCGATGTCGAATTGGTCCAGCGTGGGCAAAATCCACTTCCTCCCCAAACAAGGCTCCGACCTGACCAAGGTGATCTTCGCCGATTTCAAATGGGTGCCGTAAGGCCACCTTCGCGGAGACATTTAGCAGCCAAGCCGACACACGAATAAATCAGAACCATGAAAACCCTCCTCACTGCCATTTTCCTCGCGCAGTTCTCTCTGTCCGCGGCGGAACTCATGCTCACTTCGCCGCTGGATCATCAGGTCGTGCAGCGGAGCAGTCCGGGGAAGGGGTTGCTGCGCATTGTCGGCGAGTTATCCGAGGAGGTGAAGGCAGCGGAGCTGGCCATCGAGGCACGGTTGATTGGGGAGAAACAGGAGGCCCCCTGGCAGCGAGTCGGCGGCTCCGTGGCGGGCAAGAAGTTGTCCGGCGCCGTGGAGGCGCTGGCGGGTGGCTGGTGGCGACTGGAGGTGCGGGTGACGAGCGGCGGGAAGGTGGTCGCGCAGGGAGGTGTGGCACACGTGGGCATCGGCGAGGTGTTCGTCATCGCGGGCCAGTCGAACTCGGCAAACCACGGCGAGGAGAAGCAGATGACGAAGACGCGCCGCGTGGCGACTTTCGACGGCAAGACCTGGCGCATCGCGGATGATCCGCAGCCGGGCGCGAGCGGTGGTGGCGGCAGCTTCATTCCGCCGTTTGCCGATGCGGTGGTGGCAAAGGAAAATGTGCCCGTGGGCATCATTGCCTGTGGCATCGGCGCGACGAGCGTGCGCGAGTGGTTGCCGAAGGGCGCGACCTTTCCGAATCCGCCGACCATCATGAGCCGCGTGGAGCAGCGGCCCGACGGCCAGTGGGCGAGCAAGGGCGCGGCGTATGACGCGTTCATCGCGCGGGTGAAGCCGCTCGGCGTGCGCGGATTTCGTGCGGTGCTGTGGCATCAGGGCGAGAGCGATGCGAACCAGAAGGACGCGACGCGCACGCTGCCGGGGAAACTTTACCGCGAGTATCTTGAGCGAGTCATTCGCGATTCTCGCCGCGACACCGGCTGGGACGTGCCGTGGTTCGTGGCGCAGGCGAGTTATCACGTGCCGGGCGATGAGGGTAGCGATGACATCCGCGCCGCGCAGGCCTCGCTGTGGAAGGACGGCGTCGCGCTCGAAGGTCCCGACAGCGATGCGCTGAAAGGCAACCTCCGCGAGCGCAACGGTCAGGGCGTTCACTTCAGCGGTCCCGGGCTTCGCGAGCATGGCGCGAAGTGGGCGGCGAAGGTGCTCCCGTGGCTCGCTGCGCAGTGGAACGCGCCACGCGCGGCGAACGGCGGCACGGAGTGGAGTGACTTCGCGCAGCTCCCCGAGTCCCACAGCCTCGGCTGGGTGAGCGCGAATGTGCAGACCAAGTCCACCACGAGTTGGAACGGCGTGCTCGACGAGGCGAAGTGGGGCACGCCCTCGCCACAGCAAGTCGTGGCGCGCAACTGGGATTGGAAAATCAGCGACGCACAGTGGCGCGAGGCCGTGCAGCAAAAGGGCGAAGGCAAACGCGAAGAAGTCGCCTTTGACCTCTGGCTGCCGGACGGCATCGAGACGGTCAAAGGCATCGTCGTCATCTCCGGCCACGGCAGCGGGGAGAGCCTTTACCGGCGTGCGGACCTCCGCGCGCTCGCGAAGGAGCTGCACCTCGCGGTGTTCAAGTTCGTCGGCAATCCCATGCAGCGCGGCTTCTGGCCGAGGAGTTTGCTGTTTGAAACCTTGAAGGCGTTTGGCGCCAAGAGCGGCCACCCGGAGCTGGAGCACGCGCCGCTCTTTTTATACGGCCACTCGAACGGCACCGGCTTCTCGGCCGTTTTCGCTTCCTATGAGCCCGCGCGAGTCTGGGGCTGGGTGTCGATGCGCCCGGGCATCACGTTCCAAGTCTATCAGCCCGGTGCCGCGCAGGTGCCCGGCCTCGTCATCTTTGGCGAGGACGACCATTTCCTCGCGCGGCCATCGAAGGAGGAGAACCTTGCCGTCGTGCCCGCGCTGCGGAAAAATCATCGCGCGCTGTGGAGCTTCGCCGTCGAGCCCAAGACCGGCCACGGCCCCGGCGAGAAGACCTGGCCGCTGGTGTTCAGCTTCCTTCGTCACAGCTTCGCCGCCCGCGTGCCCGCCGGTGCCGATGCGCGCAAAGGCTCCGTTAAGCTCCGCACGCCCGCACTCGAAAGCGGTCTTCTCGGCCAGAACTGGTCTGCTGCGAAAGGCGGCTATCAGGAACTGTCCACCGCGCCGTCCGCCTCTTTCACGGGTGACAAATTCACCGCCTCCTGGCTCCTCAACGTTGCCTACGCCCGAGATTGGCAAGCGTTTCAGCGCTATGGGGAGCTCAAGAAGTGAAATCGAACACCCTGTCACAATAAATTTCCGCCCTGATGAAACACTGCGCCCTCCTTATCACCCTGCTTGCCATCCAAACCCTCGCCGCCGACAAGCCGGTCGAAACCGATCCGCGTCTGCATTCCGACGGCAAAGGCTGGAGGCTCAACCAAGCCACCATCAAGGATCCCAAGCGCCCGCGGGTGCTGCTCATCGGCGACTCGATCCTCAGCGGCTACATGGCGCACGCGATCAAGCAGCTCGAAGGCAAAGCCTACGTCGATGCCTGGGTGAACCCCTACAACCAGTCCGAGCACCTCAACACTAAGATACTGCCCGAAGTGCTAGCGAAGGGACCTTACGACGTGATCCACTTCAACATGGGCCTGCATGGCTGGCCAGAGGGCCGGATCAAGCCCGGCACCTTTGAGCCGTTGACCAAGGGCTATGTGGAGATGATCAAAGCAAAGCTGCCGAACGCAAAGCTCATCTGGGCCAGCAGCACGCCCGTGTTGCTCGAAGGCGACGTCAAGAAGCTCGATCCAGTCATCAACGCGAACATTCTCGAACAAAACCGTATGGCTGCGAAAGTCATGGCCGAATGCGGCGTGCCCGTGAGTGATTTCTACGGGCTACTCGTGGACAAGCTCGACCTCGCCCGTGGTGGGAAAGACAAATTTCACTGGACGCCACCTGCCTACAAAATCCTCGGCGACAACTGCGTGGAGGCGGTTCTGAAGGCTCTGCCAGGCGGAAAGTGAATTTAGCTCCAGCGCGCCATGCGAATCCCAAGTTCACGGCTGCTCGCATTGTCCTGCTTTTCCCCGCGCTCGCTGCTTGGTTCATCCCGTGTGCAATCTCCCAACAACCAAGCTGGCCTCCCGGCCCCGGCGTTCGACACTGATTCGTTTCCGATGGCGAGAGACAGCGCCAAGTGATACAGGAGCCGAGTCCGAAAGCGCCGAAAGATGACGACATCAATCACGCCCAAAACCGCCCTGATGCTTGGCTCATTTGCTGCAGTGCTGCTCATCTCGCCCGTCGGGCTTGCCGCCCAGCCGCCACACACGCGGCTCGAAGAGAAACACCGCGCATTTTTCAAGGACTACTGCGTCGAGTGCCACAACGAGAAAAAGCAAAAGGGCAAGCTGCGGCTGGACGACATCGCCTTCACGCTCGACTCGATTGAGAACGCGGACCGGTGGCAGAAGATTCTCAATCAGATCAACTCAGGCGAGATGCCGCCGGACGATGCAAAGCAGCCGGAGCGCGGGGCGAAGACGGAGTTCCTCGATGCGCTCTCGCACACGCTCATGGCGGCGCGGCGCACGCTCGGCGATTCAGGCGGGAAGATCACGATGCGGCGGCTGAACCGGCGCGAATACAAGAACACGATCCGCGATCTGCTCGGCGTGACGATGGCTGTGAACGAACTGCCGGCCGATGGCGGCGCGGGGACATTCGACACGGTGGGCTCGTCGCTTTTTATGTCTAGCGACCAGTTTGAGCAATACCTCGCCCTGGGGCGGCAGGCGCTGGATGAGCATTTTGCCAGGTATGTCGCAACCGCGCTCGCGCCGGCCCGGCGGATGCGTCTGGAAGGAAAGGAAACAAGCGCGAGGATCGCCCGCACAATGGCTGACCGGGCTACGATCTACGAACGCTACCTGAAGTGGACCGCGGCTGTCGATGCGGTCGCGCAAAGGCCTGAGAACGCAGCCCTGGCCGCCAAGCTTCGTTCGGAAAAGCCAGCCAGCCCGGCTGATTTCTACTTGGCATGGCAAAAGCTGCCGGGAGCGCCTTCGCCCGCGGATTATGATTTTCAGGATGCCGCGCAAGCCGATGTCCAGGGCCGCTATGTGTGGACCAACCTTGGACCCTATTTCCGCTACTATCTCGAACAGCCGGGAGCGAAGTCCGGGGCGTATCTGACGATCGGTGATACCTCTTTCAATCCGAGTCATTCCTTTCATCTGCCCGGTGCCTGGCCGGCAGGCGACTATGTGGTTCGCGTCCGGATGGCGGCCACGGAGAACACGCCGGCCACGCGGCATTTCGTCGAGTTCGGATCGCTGCATGACCCGCTCTCGCGCGGTGTCGCGAGCAAAATTCTTAGCACTCATCAAATCACCGGAACACCGGACAAACCGCAACTCCTGGAGATCCCGCTCAAGTTCTTCCCGGCCGAGGGGCGTGGCTTCTTCTTGCGGGAAAAGGGCACACAGGATTCGGAGGAGGTCGGGCAACGATTGGTTGCCGAAGCCAAACAGCGCAACGGAATCGGCCCGGAGGTCGCGCTGTGGATTGACTGGATCGAGGTGGAGAGCGCGGCGTCCGCCGCGGTCGTGAAGACCGAGCCACTGAAGCCGCAGAAGCTGCGCAAGGACCCGGAGCAATGGGCGAACAAATACATGCCCATCTATGCCGAGGGTTATGTGGAGAAGTATTCGCGCTTTCAGAAATGGTGCGCGGCGATTGATGAGGCAGCGAAGCAAACGGCGAACGCTGACATTGCGAAGAAGCTACGCGACGACCCGAAGGTGAAGCAGTCGCCGCACTTGTTTTACAATCACTTCGCCGAGATCGCGGGTGCGCCCGCGCCGACGCAGTTTGGTTTCAAGGACGTGGACGATGCGCAGTTCGCCCGCAGCGAATACAGCTACCATCATCAATACTATGCCGACTACGCGAAGCTGCCGCAGCGCGAGACGGGCACGTGGCTCATGCTCTACTCGCTCGGTCGCTACACGGGCATCACCGCGCCGAACCAATGGCCTGCGGGCAGATACACGCTGCGCGTGCGTCTCGCGGCGAGCGATGAGTCGCCGAAGGAGCGGCGCTTCATCGAGATCGGCACGGGCAAGGCGGACGCGGCGGACTTCAACGTGCTCAGCTCGCATCAAGTCACGGGCACGCTCGCGAAGCCGCAGACGCTGGAGATTGCTGTCGAAATCAATGCCAGCGGCGACCGTGACTTTGCCATCCGCGACAAACGCCCGAACAAGCGTGAGGCCGAGTATGCGATGTTCCGCGAGGCTTGGGACAAGACCGGCACCGGCCCGCGTCCGTGCATCTGGGTGGACTTTGTCGAACTCGAAGGGCCGGTCAATGCAGCCGCGCCGACCTTGACGAGGACGCTCAAGGAGCGTCGCGAGGTTGAGCTTCATGCGAACGCGATGGTCGGCGGGACTTACCATGGCTACTTCAAAGGCGGCTACGAGGCGGCGAAGAAGTTCATGGAGACGGGCATGCCGCAGAAGGGCATCCCGGATGAAGCGGAGGCAAAGTTTCGTATCCGTGGCTTCGAGCAGGTCAGCGCCACTTTTGAGCGTTACCTGAACGATCCGCTCACCAAGACCGGTGCCTATTTGACCATCTACAACGTCCACAAGGAGGAAGTCATAACGCTGCCGCCGGATCAGCCGTCTGGCTGGCTGAAGACGAAGCGCGAAGTCGAGAAGGTCGAGCCGGGCGAATACATGCTGCGCTTCCGCATCGGTGCGGTGAAGGGCACGCCGAAGGAGCGGCACTTCGTCGAACTCGGCGCGCGCAGGGACAAGGATGACTTCGGGTTGATGCAGACGTTTCAAATCAGCGCGACGACCGATGCGCCGAAAATCATCGAGGTGCCCGTGAGCATCAGCGCCGATGGCCCCCGCACGTTTGTGCTGCGCGAGAAGCGCGACGTGAAGCTCGACCACGAACTGTTCATCACCGCGCAAAAGGCCACGGGTGTGGGGCCGGTGTCCGCGCTGTGGATTGATTGGGTGGAATGGGAAGGGCCGCTGGTGAGGCACGCGCCCGTGGCGAAGACGACGCACATCGAGCCGGAGACGCGTCGCGCCGAGGTCGAGCGCACGCATGTGCGCTCGAAGTTTCTCAACGAACAATACGCGAAGTGGAAGGCCGCTGGCGGCGATGAGGCGAAACTGAAGGACTTCGGCTTCACCGACAAATCGCACGCGGAGTTCGCGAAGGTCGTGTGGGACGGGAACAATCGCTGGTTCCAGCAATACCTCGATCGGCCCTTGTCGCACGCCGGCCTCTTCCTCGACAACACGGTCAACGAGACCTCCGAGTATGCCGTCGATCTTCCGCCTGACCAGCCGCCTGGCGACTACGTGATGCGCGTGCGGATCGGGCGCGTGCCCGACATGCCGATGGAGCGCGCGTTCCTCACGTTTGTCGAAGCGAGCCCAATTGACAAAGACGACCGCACTTTCCTCGCAAACAAGCAAATCGCCGCGCCGCTCGACCAGCCGGAGGTCATCGAGCTGCCGTTCAAGGTGCGACCCGGCGGCCCGCGCAAGTTTGTCCTCTTTGAAAAGCGCCCGCTGAAAAAGGAAGTCATCAGCCTGCCCGGCCGCACGCGGCTCATCCAGGACCCGAAGCAGCGCGATCCCGTGCTGTGGATGGACTGGATCGAATACGAAGGCCCGTTGAACAAGAGCGACACGAAGGCTGGTGTGGAGCCGGTGCTCTTCGCGAACACGACCAACGCGAGTGAGCGCGATCACGCGCGAGCCATCATCGAGAAATTCGCGAAGCGTTGTTTCCGCGACATGCCGCCGACCGCTGCCTACATCGAGAAATTGGAAAAGCTCTTCGACACACGCATCAAAGCGGGAGACAAGTTCGACATCGCGCTCAAGACACCGCTCAGCGTCGTGCTCGCCTCGCCGCGATTCCTTTATCTCAGCGAGCCTGGAGAAGAGAAGAAGCCGCGCGCACTCACCGCGCCCGAACTCGCCACGCGACTCTCGTATTTCCTCTGGAGTGCGCCGCCGGATGACACGCTCCTCGCTCTCGCCCGCAGCGGCGACTTGATGAAGCCCGAAGCGCTCGCGCGCGAAGTGGACCGCATGATCGCCAGCCCGAAGGCCGATGAGCTCGTCAGCGGCTTCGTGCATCAATGGCTCGGCATGGAGCGGTTGGATTTCTTCCAGTTCGACACCAAGCAGTTTCGCGACTTCGACGAGAGCGCGAAGGCGGCCGCGCGTCGTGAAGTGTATGAGACCTTCGCGCACGTGCTGCGCAGTAACGGCAGCGCGCGCGACTTGCTCAAGTGTGACTACGTCCTCGTGAATGGCCTGCTTGCGAACTACTACGGCATCGAAGGCGTGAGCGGTGATGAGTTCCGCAAAGTCGCGTTGCCGAAGGATTCGGCGCGCGGCGGACTGCTCGGCATGGCTGCGGTGCTCGCGATGGGCAGCAACGGCGAGCGCACCAGCCCTGTCGAACGCGGCGCGTGGGTGCTGCGCAAACTCCTCCATGCTCCACCACCGCCCGCACCGCCGAACGTCCCACAAATCACCCGTCTCAACAGCAAGCCGCTCACCACCCGCGAACGCCTGCTCGCGCACCAGGAAGAACCGCAGTGCGCAAGCTGCCACCGCGCCATCGATCCCATCGGCTTTGGTTTAGAAAACTTCAACGCCGCCGGCAAATGGCGCACCGAAGACAGCTTCCATGCCCTCGACGCTAACGGCCGCCCCGCGAGGAACGGCCTCAAGACCTGGACCATCGACCCTGCCGCCGCCTTCCACAAAGGCCCCGCTTTCAAAGACTACTTCGAGCTGCGCGACCTCATCGCCGCCAAGCCCGAGAACTTCGCACGCGGTCTCACGGAAGCATTGATCCAGTATGCGCTGGGAAGACCCTTCGGCTTTCCGGACGAAGCCCTCGCGACCGACATCGTGCAGCGCGCACAGAAGAAGGACTTCGCGATGCGCGAGTTCGTGCAGGCGCTCGTCGCCAGCAAAGCATTCCACGTCAAATAGCCTGCCCGCCAAATTACTCCACCCATGAACACTAAGACCGCGCCAACCCGCCGGCACTTTCTCCGCAGCACGAGCGCGCTCATCGCTTTGCCGGCACTCGGATCCCTCGGCTTCAAAGCCTTCGCCACGACTAAGCCTGTCAATCCGCCGAAGCGCATGGTGTTCCTCGGCTTCGGCTGGGGCGTGACGAATGAGACGTGGTTTCCCGACGCGAAAGCGACGGGCGCGGAGTGGCAACTATCAGAAGGGCTGAGGCCGCTCGCGCGACATCAGAATGACATTACCGTGGTGCAAGGCTGCTCAAACAAGTTTGCCAACGAAGCGCACTGGGGCAGCACGTTCTGGCTCACCGGCGCAAACCGCTATGCGGAGCCGGGGCAGAGCTTTCACAACAGCATTAGCGCGGATCAAGTCGCGGCGGCACACCTCGGAAGGGACACGCGCTTTGCCTCGATCCAACTCAATTCGCCCGACGTGTCGAACTCCGGCCATGGCCCCGGCCTGTCGCTCGCATGGGACATGCGCGGCAAGCCGATGGCCGGTTTGGAAAATCCCGTGCAGGCGTTTCATCGCCTCTTTTCAAATGACACGACGCCGCTGAGCGAACGGCAGGCGATGCTTGCGCAAAAGCGCAGCGTGCTCGACGCCGTGCTCACCGATGCGAGCGATCTCCAACGCGGTCTCACGAAGACCGACACCGACAAGCTCGACGAATATTTTCAAAGCATCCGCGACATCGAAGTGCGGCTCGGCAAGGACGAGCAATGGCTCAGCGTGCCGAAGGTGAAACCGCCCGTCGCCGATCCCAAGGAGGGACTCGCGGGCAAGGAGGAAATCAAAGTGATGTATGACCTCATCGTCGCCGCGTTGCAGACGGACAGCACGCGCGTGCTCACGTATCGGCAGCCGGTCGGGACGCTCCTGCAGAGCCTCGCTCTCAAAGTCGCGCCGCACGATATGAGCCACTACACCGTCGGCCCGCGCATGGAGGCCTCGCAAAAGCGCGACGCCATGCAGAGCGAACTTCTCGCCGGACTGATCGACAAACTGAAGGCTGTGAAGGAAGCCGACGGACGCAGCCTCTTCGACCACACCTGCCTCGCCTACGGCAGCAACATCCGCTCGATCCATTTCCTCGACAACTGCCCCACGCTACTCACCGGCGGCGCAGCAAAAATCAAGCTCGGCCAGCACCTCGTCGTGTCGAAGGACACCCCGCTATGCAACGTGTGGCTCACGCTGCTTCACGGCCTCGGCATCCAAGCCGATCGCCACGGCGACAGCACGGGCGTGGTGAAAGAGCTACTCGCCTAAGATCGTAGTCGTTTGCCTAGCCAGAGAAACCGCCCCCCAGCTCGCCCGCGCACCCGCTTCCCGTCACTCCATGAAATACCTGCCTGTCCTCCTGCTCCTGCTGACCTCCATCCTCAGCGCCCAGACGAAATACGATCCGGCCAAGCTACCGAAGGGGCATGACTACTTTGAGCTGCGCGATGGTCTGGCGAATTGCCAGCGCAAGTTCACCCAGGAGAAGAACGGGCGCGTCATCTTCCTCGGCGGGTCTATAACGGCGGGCGGCACGTGGCGGCAGCACACCTGTGATTACCTCACGAAGAAGTTCCCGGGCACGACGTTTGAGTTCATCAACGCCGGCATCGGCTCGCTCGGCTCCGTGCCACATGCGTTTCGGCTGGAGCGCGATGTGTTGTCGAAGGGATCGGTGGATTTGCTCTTCGTCGAGGCGGCGGTGAATGACACGTCAAACATCCCCGACCATCCCGAGCAAATGCTGCGCGGCATGGAAGGCGTGGTGCGGCACATGCGTCGCGTCAGCCCGCTCACGGACATCGTGCAGCTTCACTTTGTCATGCCGCCGCACATGGACGACTACCACGCAGGCAAGGTGCCCGTGTCAATCGCGCAACACGAGCGAGTGGCCGTCGCGTATGGCAACCCTTCGCTGCATCTCGCCCGCGAGGTCACGGACCGCATTGATGCGGGCGAGTTCACATGGGCAGGCGACTTCAAAAATCTGCACCCCTCGCCCTTCGGGCATCAGCTTTACGCGAACAGCGTGGCACGAATGCTCGACGCGGCCTTCGCCAAGCCCGTCGTATCCGCGGCGAAGCCGCACGCGATGCCGGAGCCGATTGATGCGCAAAGCTACGCGCAGGGCCGGTTCGGCGATATCGCGAAGACGAAGCTCACTCGCGGCTTCACGCTCGATCCCACCTGGTCGCCGACGGTCGAGAAGGAGGCAAAAGGACGAAGCAAAGTCGGCGTGCGCGAGGGCTTCGTGAAAGTGCCTGCGCTCGTGGCCACCGAGGTGGGCGCGGAGTTTGAGTTTCAGTTTGAGGGACGCGGCTGCGGGCTGTTCATCACCTCTGGTCCTGATGCCGGGCTCATCGAGGCAAGCATTGATGGCGGCGGCTGGCGGCGGCTTCAGACCTCCACGCAATGGAGTTCCGGCCTGCATCTGCCGTGGGCGATCGTGCTCGATGACCAGTTGAAGCCAGGTCCGCACGTGGCGAGGGTGCGCCTCGCCGCAGGCTCACCACCCGGTTGCTCGGCCTTGCGAGTGTTTCACTTGCTCCTGAATTGATGTTCACCGTGCGGACAACCCGGTTCTCACCCCTGAGAGCCTGTCTGAAAATTGGGAGGGGTCCTGCAGTGCTGGATTTTGGGGTTGGCCAAGGCGGCGAGACCGGAGCATCCCCGCAGCGGGCTGGGACGGTCGAGCCAAC
>CAIPBN010000477.1 GCA_903863315.1 uncultured Verrucomicrobiota bacterium
CCGACGGCGGTTGCAAACCGCCGGCACGAAGACGGCCATTCACCGCGCCGGGAACTTGGATGGAAGTCGCGCTGGCTGGCGAGTCGTTCGGCTCCGCTTCCAACAGCTCCGCCGTTGTGCTCACGAGCACCTTGAACTCCTTCCGCGCCCGGAACTTCTCCGCGTCCACCGGCACGACCACTTCGCCCATCGCGCCGGCCTTCACTTTCGCGCTGGCCCCGGCGGGCAAGTTCTCGCCCGCGAGTTGGATTTCCGAGTCCTTGCCCGCCGGCACGGCCAGCGGGAAGACGCCCGTGACCACCGGCAGCTCGCCCACCGAAACGCGGAAGAAATGCTCCGGCGACGCCATGTATTGCAGGTCGCTCACGCGCACGGTGTAGCGGCCCGTGGCGGCGAGGCGATGCACGAGCAACGCGTCCGAGCTGCCGTCGAAGCCGCGGTTCACCACCAGCACACGCCCGCGCGCGTCGAGCAGCGTGAGCATGGCGTTGAGGGCCTTGGAACCGAGGCGTTCGGCGGCGAGGTCACAGACGAGGTTCTGGCCCGCGACTCCGGTGAAGCTGAACTCCACCGGCTTGCCCGGCTGCTCCAGAGTGCCCCAGAAACTCACGGGCAACGTCTCGGTCTTGGCCGGGTCGGTCGCCTGCCGCAAGTCATCCACATGCAGCTTCACCCGCGCGCTCTCGCCCGCCGCGCTCTTCACGGACAACTCGTAGCTCCCGCGCGCGAGGTCCGGCGCGGTAGTGACCTTGAGCCAAGCCTCGCCCGCCTTCGCATCCGGCAGCAATACGCCGGTGAGCTTGGGGCTGTGGAACGTGACGTTGGTAATCCCTGTGAGATTGCTGCCGACGAGCTTGAGGCACGTCTCCACACCACGCTGAACGCCGCGCGGTTCCAGCCGCGTGATGGCGGGCACGCCGGCGGGAGCCATCTCCTTGGCCTTCGCCTTGGGCTTTGGGTCGGCGGCGGGGAGTGGCAGGGCGAAAGACATAGCCAGAGCAGCGAGGCTCACCAGCAACAACTGCTGCCCAACCGTCTTACGATTTGTCGTCTTCATAGGTGAAGGAGAACTCGTTGAACTGGACGTGTAACTCAATGCCAGTTGAGAAGAGCATTCGGTGTTCGTAGCGCCCATTTGCCAAGACCTCAATCTCGTCGTAACCAAGGTCTCCGTATCCGTGGGGGCCGGGCAATCCGGTATCGGGGTCAGCAGTGCTCGTTAGCGAATCAACACCTCCGTAGGTCAAATCGAAACGGCGGTCAAAGTAACTGCGCGTTTCTTCCTGATAGCCGGAGCCGTCGAGCTTCAACTTCAGTAGGCCAGCGGCCAGGCGCAGATGGCGCATCCGTGCGTCATGGAGGCTGACCTTGCTAGTGAAGCGCTGCAGTTCGAGGGGCAGTGTGGCAAACACCGAGTCCAGATACCGTTGGTATTCCTTCAGGGCCTCCAACGCGTCGCCGTTGGTTCCGCTCCACTTATCAATCGTCATGAATTTCATCGCGTTGGTGGAGGCACTACCTGTTCACCGCCACCTTCCCCGGTTGGCCAGTCTTCGCATCGAAGAATTGCAGCGAGCCGTCCCAGCGGACCATGATGAACGCATTCATGGATAGACTTGGATGCCCACCCGCTCGATGTGCTCGCGCAGGGGTTGATGCCGGATGAGGTGAAAAGCCTGCACGTCGTAGCGGTAGGGCAGCGGCAGTTCGTCCAGTTCCGCCGCGATGGCCTCGGTGTGCAGTGCGTCCAAATCCGTCCACAGCGCCAGGTCCACGTCGGAGGCCGGGGAATGAACGCCCTTGGCGCGCGAGCCGAAGAGTTTCACGGACTGAATCTCCGGGTGGCGCAGGAACACGCCGCGCAGGAGGGCGAGTTCGGCGGGTTCGAGAGCGGGCGGGTTCATTCCTTCAAGCGTGCTGCGAGGTGACTGTGCAGTTCACCAAGGGCTGGCAGGTAGTTCCCGGCGATTTGCGTGACGGCGGCTTCAAACACCGCGAGGTCGTAGGTGTGCGAGAGCAGGTTACGATGGTCGAGCATGGCTATCCAGACCGACCCTTGCTGGATGACTTTGGCGGCGAAGGCTTCCTTGAGCACCTGGCGCGGGGTGACGGGCGCGATGACCAACCCGCCTTCTTCGAGGTAGTCCTTGAGTGTCTTCCAGGCGAGTTCGAAGGTGTATTCGAAGCGCTGGATGACACCTTCTTTTTCCAAGGGCGACAGTTCCTCCGGCTGCCCGGCCAGCGCATCCCGCAGGAGCACGAAAGCGCGGTCGAAGTTTTGGAAGCGCTGCTTCCAGCGGATGTCCGGGTTCACAGGCATTTGAGTCTGCTCGCTAGCGTAGCGGCTGCGGCCATTCGCTCAATCCAGTATTTCATGAGCAAAGCGGCTGAACTACCGGTTCACCGCCACCTTCCCCGGCTGCCCCGTCTTCGCATCGAAGAATTGCAGCGAGCCATCCAGACGGCCAACGACGAAGCGGGTGTTTCCAGCGGTGAAGGCCACGGCGGGGGCGAGGTCGGGCTGCGGGTCCAGATGGCCGCGCTCGACGAGCTTGGCGGCATCCCACCACTTCACCGTGCGGTCCTCGGCGCTGGAGAGGAGGGTCGCGCCGTCGCTGGCGAAGACGATACGCAGCACCGCGCCTTCGTGAGCGAACTTGGATTCGAGCAACTGGTTCGTGCCCTCCACCGCGCCCGCGCTCACGGCGTAGAGGCGGATGCGGTTGTCCACGCCGCCCGCCACGAGCCGCCGCCCGTCCGGGCTGAACGCGACGGTGTATTGCTCCTTCGTCGGCTGCGAGAAGGTGTCGAGGCGCTTGCCGGTGGCGACTTCCCAGAGCTTCACCGTGCGGTCGCCGCTGGCGCTGGCGAGCACCTTGCCGTCGGGCCGGAAGGCGAGGCCATAGACCGCGCCGTTGTGGCCGGTGAGGGTGCGGACTTCCGCGCCGGTGCCGGTGTCCCAGAGCTTGATTTTCTGGTCGTAACTGCCGGTGGCGAGCAGCTTGCCATCGGGAGAGAGCACCACGGAGTAGAGCGCGTCGAAATGCCCCTCGAACTTCCGCACGGGCGTGCCGTCCGTGACGCGCCAGATAGCCGCCTGCCCTTGCAGGCCCGGTTCGCCGCCCGCCGCCGCGACCCATTGCCCGTCCGTGGAAAATGCGACGGAGTTCACGTTGCCGCGAATGCCTATGAGCGTGTGCCGCACCGCGCCGGACTCGGCGTCGCGCAGCTCGACCTCGCGGTAGCGCGCAACGGCGATGACGTTCGGCTGCGCTGCGTAGGCGACGGACTGGATGGATTTCCGGGGCGTGACGCGCGGCGCAATCTTCGGCGTGACCAGTTCGCGCACCGGCTCGGTGGCGATGGCGGGCGGCTTGGCCCCACCGTCAATCCACGCCTTCACCAGCGCGAGCTCGGACGGCTCAAACTTCTTCCGCTTGCCGGGCGGCATGATTTTGACTTTGTCGCGACCCTCAATGGACTTCATCAGCAGGCTGTCGGAACTCTTGCCGGGGACCACGGGCACACCGCCGTCGCCGCCCTTCATGAGCGAGGCGTGGTTTTCGAGGACGAGGTTGTTCTCCGCGTCGCCGAAGGCGTGGCACTCGACGCAGTGCTTCTTGAAGAGCGCCTGCACGAGCGTGAAGTCCGGCGCGGCGGGCGCGGCCATGGCGGGGCGAGTGCAGGACAGGGCCAGAACCAGTGTGACGAGGAATAGAACGGATCTCATGCGTAGGCGACGATGCTGTGCTTAAACGCAGGCGAACCTAGCCCAACGGGCCGACGACGCGAATGTAAAAACACTCCTCCCAAAGCGATTCCGCCACGATTGGCTGCTGCCTGCTTCGTCTGAATCGCTTCGACAGCCTACCGCTTGCGTGGAAGCGATAGTGCCGTGCCAAGCTCCTTGATCGCCAAATCCACATGCTCAAGTGCCGCACCGGTGAAGGTGGGACGGGCTTTTTCCAAGATGATCTTTACGGCGAGCAGTTGGGCGTCGGACAAGGGCCGGGGCAGGCCACCGTTGCCATCACCCTTGAAATCCGAGTCGAGCACATGCGCGGCCTTGTCAACTTGGTGCATCGCCGCTCGGCGGTGTCCGTCATACACGTGATTACCAAGGGCCAGTGTATTGTAGGCCTCGCGCAGAACAGTGAGATTCCCGGTGCCTTTGGCGGGCGGTTCCTCCTTCTTTTTCTTCTTTTCCGACTTCGGCGAGGTGTTGGGATTGGTGGCCAAGTCGCTGGCCTTACCCTTCATTGCCTTTTCCTTGCCCTTCTCCTTCGCGTTACCCTTGTCCTTCCCCTTGTCGTTGTCCTTGATTTTGTCCGGCTGCGCTTTGGGTTGCGCGGGCTTGGCAGCCTTCGTCTTCGGCTCAGCTGAGGAGGCCAAAAACGGCAGCCCGACCGCGATCAGCGACGCAATGACCAAAGCAACGACAGGCCTCAAGGATGAGAAGGATGATGTTTTCATGGCAAAACTTGGTTATTGGGTCCGCACTGTGCAGGCAGGCAGGACTCAAGCAATTGAAATCAGGCCGTCAGAATCCCCTTCACCACCTCGCACGGCTCCACGCCGGTGAGCTTCAAGTCTAGGCCTTGGAAGCGCACGGAGAGCCTTTCGTGGTCGAGGCCGAGTTGGTGGAGGATGGTGGCTTGCAGGTCGCGGACGTGGACGGGGTTTTCGACGATGTGGAAGCCGAGCTCGTCGGTCTGGCCGTAGGTGAGGCCGGGCTTCACGCCGCCGCCGGCCAGCCACATCGAGAACGCCTGCGGATGATGGTCGCGGCCGAGGCTGCGGCCCAGCGCGGCGTTGGATTCCACCATCGGCGTGCGCCCGAACTCGCCGCCCCAGATGACCAGCGTGTCGTCGAGCAGACCGCGCTGCTTGAGGTCCATGACGAGCGCGGCGCTGGCCTGGTCAGTGTTGCGGGAGTTGTTGCGGACGTTGCCCTCCACGTTTGAGTGCGCATCCCAGCCCTCGTTGTAGATGTTGATGAAGCGCACGCCGCGTTCGACCATCCGCCGCGCCAGCAGACACGAGCGGGCGAAGGACGGCTTGGCGGGGTCGCAGCCGTAGAGGTCGAGGGTGGCCTTGCTTTCACCGCGCAAGTCCATCAGGTCCGGCGCGCTGGTCTGGAGGCGGAAGGCCATTTCATACGCGGCGATGCGCGTGGCGATTTCCGGGTCGCCATCGAGCGCGAGGCGACGCTGGTTCAGGCTGCCAATCAAGTCCAGCGAGTCGCGCTGCAACTGGGCGTCTGCGCCCGGCGGGCTGGAGACGTTGAGAATCGGGTCGCCCTGATTGCGGAAGCGCACGCCGGTGTAAACGCCCGGCAGCACGCCGCTGCTCCAGCACGCCGAGCCGCCGCTGATGCCGCTGCCCGTGCTCATCACGACGAAGGCCGGCAGGTCGCTCGTCTCCGCGCCGAGGCCGTAGAGCACCCACGAGCCCATGCTGGGCCGCCCCGGCTGGCCGAAGCCGGTGTTGAAGAAAATCTGCGCCGGCGCGTGGTTGAACTGGTCCGTGCGCATGGACTTCACGATGGCGATGTTGTCCACAATCTTCGCGAGGTGCGGCAGCGTCTCTCCCAACTCCGCGCCACACTGCCCGTGCTTGGCAAACTTGAAGCGCGGCCCCAGCACCGCCGCATCCGACCGGATGAACGCGTAGCGCTGCCCGCCGATGACCTCAGGCGGGATGGGCTTGCCCTCGAGTTCGGCGAGCTTGGGCTTGTAGTCGAACAGCTCCAACTGGCTCGGCGCGCCCGCCATGAACATGTGAATGACGCGCTTGGCCTTCGGCGCAAAGTGCGGCGGCTTGATGGGGAAGGGATTCGCCGGCGCGGCGGTGGCGCGGCGGGCGAAGGCGTCCGTGAGCAAGCCGGCGAGCGCGACTTTGCCGAGGCCGACACCGCAGTTGCGGAAGAAGTGGCGGCGCGTGACGGCGAGACAGTGTTCTTGGAGCGGAGTCATGGGGTCAGCCTTTGGCGATCATCTCGTCGAGGTTCAATAGCGCGCGGGCGAGGGCGGTCCAGGCGGCGCGGTCGTTGGCGTCGCCGTCGCCCTTGCCGGCGAAGTCGGTGGCTTTGAGTTCGCCGGCGGCGAAGCGGGCGCGTTGGGCTTCATAGAACTTCACGAGCTGGGTGCGTTCTTCGGTGGAGGGTGGGCGGGTGAGGCAGCGGCGGAAGAGGCTTTCCACGCGGCTCTCGACGTTGCCTGTCTGCGTGGCTAGCTGGCGGCCGAGGGCTTGGGCGGCTTCGAGAACGACCGTGTCGTTGAGCAGCGTGAGGGCTTGGAGCGGCGTGTTCGAGACATCGCGGCGGGCGACACAGGCTTCGCCGCTGGGGCCGTCGAAGGTGTTGAACATAGCGTAGGGCAGGGAGCGCTTGGCGAAGGTGTAGAGACCACGGCGGTAACGGTCTTCGCCCTGACTTTCGTTCCATGACTTCCCGCCATAGACGCCTTCCTGCGTCACACTCGCGGGTTGTGGCGGATAAACGCTCGGGCCACCAATCTTCTGCGATAGCTGCCCGCTCGCGCGCAGAACGGAATCGCGAATCAGCTCGGCGTCGAGGCGGGCGCGGGGGAAGCGGGAAAGCAGGGTCTGGGCTATGGGGTCTGGGGTCTGGGGCGGAGTTCGTGAGTCGCTGGTGAAGGTGGAGGCTTGCTGGTAAGTGGCGCTGGTCACGATGAGCCGGTGAAGCTGCTTCAACGACCACGGCCTCCGGCCTGATTCCCCAGACCCCAGACCCAATCCGCCAGTCCCTTTGACAAACTCCACCGCCAGCCAGTCGAGCAACTCCGGGTGCGTCGGCGTGTCGCCTTGCAGGCCGAAGTCCTCGGTGGTCCGCACGATGCCGCGGCCGAAGAACGCGGCCCACTGGCGGTTCACGGTCACGCGGGCGGTGAGCGGGTTCTCTGGCGAGACGAGCCACTGCGCGAAGCCGAGGCGGTTCGTCGGTGCGCCGGGCGGCAGCGGGTTCAACACGCCGAGCACGGCGGGCGCGACGGCTTCTTTCGGCGACAGGAACTCGCCGCGATGATGGCGGAAGGTGGGGCGTGGGTTCTCCGGCGGGCGTTCGCGCAGGACGAGCGTGGTCTGATGGACGGGCGGCTTGCGCAGGCGCTCGATTTCGGCCCGTGCAGTTTTCAAATCGGGCGCAACGAGGAGGAACTGTTCGCGCAGCTTGGCGCGTTGGGCGGCGGTGAGTTGCGTCTCTGGTATGCGGAGGAGTGCCTCGGCTTCCTCAGTCAGTTCGCTGGCGGCGGCTTGTGGCTCGCTCGTGGCGGAGAGGCGAAACCGGCCCAGCGAGCAGGCGTAGTGGCGGCCAAACTGCAGTTGCACCTCCAAGTCATCCGCCGCCGCGAGCGGCTGGGCGAAGTGGAAGACCGCGACGTGCCGCTCGCCAAAGCGCTCGAAGACACCCCAGCCCGTTTCGGGATTTCCGTCAATCGCCAGCGCCGCTGAGGACCGGTCGCCACCCAGCCAGATCTTCGCGTAGGTCTGCGATGCGCGGGTCAGCTTCACGGGTTGGCCACCGCTCGTCACACGGAACTCGCCGAGGAAGAAGTCGCCCTTCGGCCCTTCGTAATAGGCCATGCCGGGGCCGTGGGCGGGCAAGCGGTCGTCGGGCAAAGCTTCGAGCCGCAGCGCACTGGTGCCGGCGGGGACGTTGCGAAAGCGCAGGATGTAAGTGTCGTTTTTGCTGATGTCGCCGCTGGCGAAAATCGAGTTGTCCGGCTGCACGGTCAGCAGCGGCAGGTTGGACTTCGCTTCGTGCGGGCGCAGCGTCGTCCAGGGCACGACACGGGCGCGCTCGGCATTGATCCACGCAGCGAACTTCTTTTCCAGATGTTCGGCTCCTGGTGCCGGTGGAATGGAGTTTGTGTCCGCAGGAAACTTCTTCGGCAGCTCGGCCAGCAGGGTGGCGGCGCGTTCCAACTTCTTGCGATGCTGCTCGTCGAGCGCGGCGTCCGGCAGGTCGAGGTCAGGTTCGTCGGCGTTGTTGAGGAAGGCCATCATCGCGTAGTAGTCGGTGTGCGGGATGGGGTCGAACTTGTGCGTGTGGCACTGGGCGCAGCCGACGGTGAGGCCG
>CAIPBN010000478.1 GCA_903863315.1 uncultured Verrucomicrobiota bacterium
GCCCAAGCGCGAGGCCCTAGCCCGCATTCACGGCCGCTACGGCCGCGCCGGTCGTCCGCACAAGACGCGCATCCTCGATGAGTTTTGCGCCACCTGCGGGTGTCATCGTAAAGCCGCCCTGCGGCTGCTGAACCGTCCCTTACGCACCACGCCGCCCAAGCGCTCCGGCCCCAAGCGCACCTACGAGCCAGCCGCAGTGCTGCCCGTGCTCAAGGCCCTCTGGCTGGGCAGCGCTGCCCCAGCGGCTCGACCGGCTGCTGCGGCCCGTGCGCATGCAGCAGCCCACGCAGGGGCTCTGCACCACTCGGCCTGGCGGCGGCAAGGTTGGCGCGCTCGGCCTGCATCCAGTCGCGCAGGGTCCAGTGGTTGAGGCCCAGTTCTTGGGCGGTGCGGGTGACGTCACCGCCGTGGCGCTCTGGCAGTGTGGACGGCCGATTGCTTGAAGGCCGCGCCATACTGCCGACACACGCGTTTGGCGGTGCTGCTGGCTGGGGTGGTCGATGGTGTGGTTTCACTCATGGCGCGGTCGCCGACCACGCTACCCAACTCTTTCCGCCTTTCCGATACAGGCTCAAAGCAAGTGCCGTGTCGAGCCGTCCGAGCCTAGAATCAAATCGTGGAGAGGCGTCGTGGAGAGGCGGATTTTTTGACCTCCGCGACCCGGTTTCGTTCCGAAGTTTTCGCCGAGCAATTGAGCCGGCAACGAACCGAAAACTTGTGCGGCCTGGCAGAATTCGTGGGCCAAGGTGCTTCGATCGAGGTCATCTTAGGAAGATTTCTGACACCGATGAACGGCACGGAACAAGAGTGACAGGGGCAGATGCGTTGTAACGGAGTGTTGTAAGAATCGCCGTGATGCTTCGTAACGCCTTGATAATAAAGATGGTCGGGACGGTGAGATTTGAACTCACGACCTTCTGAACCCCATTCAGACGCGCTACCAAGCTACGCTACGTCCCGAACCATTGTGCCTCTCCGCTAGCGGAAAGGCGGGTGCATACTAGAAGCCGTCCGCCTGCTTTCAATCCCTATTTCTGCCGCGCTCGCCAATCGCACCAGCGCGCGTAACTTCCCAGTGTGAACCGCGCTCACGCCATCGGCACCTTGCTGGAGCAGCCGACGCTCTGGGACGTGCTCGTCATCGGCGGCGGCGCGACCGGCTTGGGCGTGGCGGTGGACGCAGCGGCGCGCGGGCTGAAGACAGCGCTGGTGGAGCAGAGCGATTTCGCCAAGGGGACTTCCAGCCGAAGCACGAAGCTCATCCACGGCGGCTTCCGCTACTTGAAGCAGGGCAACATCGCTCTCGTGCGCGAGTCGTTGCACGAGCGTGGCCTGCTGCTGCGCAACGCGCCGCACCTTGTCCACCCGCTGAACTTCATCGTGCCCTGCTATCACTGGTGGGAAGCGCCTTACTACGGCGTGGGGCTGAAGCTCTACGACTGGTTCGCAGGAAAACTTGGACTGGAACCGTCACAGCAGCTCACGAGCGAGCAGACCCGGGACGAGGTGCCCAACGCAAGATCTGCCGACCTGCGCGGCGGCATCCGCTATCAGGATGGCCAGTTCGACGACGCGCGGCTGGCCGTCGCGCTCGCCCAAACGGCGACCGATCTCGGCGCAAGCGTGGCAAACTACGTGCGCGTCGTTTCGCTGCTGAAGAAAGATGGGCGCATCTGTGGCGCTCAGGTGTGCGATGCTGAGTCCGGCAAAGAATTCTCCCTTCACTCCCGCGCCGTCATCAACGCCACCGGTGTCTTCACGGACTCGGTCCGGCGCATGGACGAGACGAATGCCCCACCCGTCATCGCCGCCAGCCAGGGCACGCACCTCGTGTTGCCGCGACACTTCCTCGGCGGCAACACCGCGCTCATGGTGCCGCGCACGGACGACGGACGAGTGCTGTTCATCATCCCGTGGCACGACCGCGTGCTGGTTGGCACAACGGACACGCTCGTGTCGGAAACGCCGCTGGAGCCGCGCCCGCTCACGGCGGAAATCCAGTTCCTCCTCGAACACGCCGCGCACTACCTCGCGAAGGCCCCGACGGAAAGCGACATTCTCAGCGTCACCGCCGGCTTGCGCCCGCTGGTGAAGCTGCCCGGTGCGAAGTCCACTTCCGCGTTGCCGCGCGACCATGTCGTTCTCGTCTCAAACTCCGGTCTGGTCACCATCACCGGCGGCAAGTGGACGACCTACCGCAAGATGGCTGCGGACGCGGTGGACAAGGCCATCGAGGTCGCCTGCCTGCCCCGTAACCCGTGCATGACCGAGCACCTGTCGCTCGCCGACACGCGCCCAAGCAGCGGCCAGTCCGCCGCTGAAACTGCCGTGACGTCCGGCGCAACGTCGCCTTCGCGTCGCTTGCACCCCGACCTGCCGCTCACCGCCGACGACGTGCTCCACGCTGCGCGGCACGAGATGGCGAGAACGGTGGAAGATGTTCTCTCCCGCCGCTCGCGCTCGCTGCTGCTGAACGCACGTGCCGCGATGGAAGCCGCGCCCAGCGTGGCCGCGTTGCTCACGAAAGGCTTCGGTCGCGGCCCAGTGTGGGAGGCGGAGCAAGTCGCCGTCTTCCGCGAACTGGCGAAGGGCTACCTGCCGCCGGCACAGGAAATGAAAAACCCGGCCGCGAGGGACAGAGAAGCGCGACCGGGCACCGGGTAAGCCTCCCGGCGAGGCTCGCTCACTGCTTGTGGGCGACAATCCCTTCCTCCAGCCAGCCGAGCCGGCCGGCCAAAACTCCCTGCGCCAGCTTGTAACCCGCGCGGTCGGAGTTGTGACGCAATCCAGCGAAGTGTCGCGCGATGCGCAGGCGGGCTTGCTGGCAAAAACATTCCACGAGCTGGAGCAGCGACTCCTGCTCTTCGAGGCTCTTGGTCTCTTTCAACTTCGCCTCGGCCCGCGCGCACGTCGCAGTGATCGCGAAAAGTTCCGTGCCGATGTCCACAAAGCGGCCGAGCAAGACCTGTTGCTTTTCGAGCTTCGGACCGTTGAGGACCATGGCGTGATAGAGCGAACGTGCGAGCTTGCGCGCGGTGCGACGGGCGAACTTGAGGTGCTTCGCCAGCGGTCCGCGGGCGGCCACGGAGCCGAAGGATGGCAGCCATTGCTGCGGATACCAGCCGGCGTAAAAGAGTCCCGCTTTCATGGCGGCCCCGGCGCGCACGCCCAGGGGC
>CAIPBN010000479.1 GCA_903863315.1 uncultured Verrucomicrobiota bacterium
AGGTGACGGTCGTGGATTTCGAACTGTAGGCAACCGGCGGAGCGCCGCATGCAGTCCATGTCCGCGCCGCAGCCTTTTTCGACCGAAACAAGAGCCCAGACCTGCTTCCGACGTCCTCGCGCGCGGACAGGCTGGGCCTTTTGCCTTTTCACGCTTTGCTTTTGCCTTCGCGCCCTCGCCTGGGGTCCGCATGGCGAAATCACCCAGGCGGCGCTAGATGCCCTCAGCCCGGACGACGCGCTGCTCAAGCACCTTGGCACCAACGCGCCCAAGCTCGTCCATTACTGCTGGATGGGCGACTTCCGCCGCACGCCCTTCGAGCGGCAGGGCGAGTTCTTCTACGCGGACGACTACCTGCTCTTCCCCGGCATGGAGCGGCACCTCGACCACCTCGTGCCCGAGGTCAAGCGCACCTACGAGCCTTATTTCCGCCGGGCGCTTCAGGCGCTCCGCACTGAGACTCCGCTGAACGCCGCGCGCTGGATCGGCTCGCTGCTGCACTTCGTCGAGGACACCGGCTCACCGCCGCACTCGGCGGAGATTCGCGGCGACATGCACAGCAAGATGGAAAACTGGGTGGACGCGAAGCTCATCCATCTGCCCGGCTACCGTCCGCAACTCCTCGGCGACACGGAGGAGAAGGCGCTCGCCGGCTTCCTCCGGCGCATGGACGGCCTCATCGCCTACTCGAAGGAACGCGGCGACCGCTGCCGTCCGCTCGTGCTGGCCGACAAACGCGCGGAAGTGGAACCCATCGTCCTCGAAAGCGCGCTGGAGACGAGCCGCGTCGTGGCGGATTTGCTGCATACGCTGGGACGGCTGGTGCCAATCCACGAGAGGCTCAGCCAAATTCACTTTCATATCGGGCCGGTTGGAAATCCTCGATTACCAATCAAAATCGTCCTCTTGGGCACCAAGTATTCTACTCTACAGAGTGACGACTCCAAATACATCTTCAACCAATTGCCATTGGGCCGCTACACTAGGATCGCTTTCAGGGATGGTCACTGGCGTGTGCAACATGAGGTGGAAGTGACCGAGACCTCTGGCATCGGCGCAGCCATGTATTCTCAAGACCACTGGGCACCAAATCTAGTTCGTAACTCCGCCTTTGAAATCCGCTGGCTCACGAAGGACGCCCCCGACTGTTGGTATCCCACCAAGACCGCCTGGGAAGGCGACCTCATTCCGCTCCAGGTCGGCGCGCGCTACACGCTGCGCCTGAACTGGCAGGACAAGCCCGGCGACGGCGATGTCGTCCTCCGCTTCCGCCAGAACATCAACCTCGGCCTGCCGCCCGTGGACGCACCCTTCAAGCCCGGCACCACCTACCACGTCTTCACCGGCTCCGACAAAATGAAGTGGGCGCAAATCCTCATCCGCACCACCAACGCGCCCACCACCCTCCTCAAGAGCGTCGCGATCACGCCGGAGGAGTAGTTGGAAATTGAGAGATGGCCAGGGAATTCGAGCGCGAGTCTCAACTCTCAAGTTCCCACCTCTCAACTTCCCTTCCCCCGCCTTTCAACTTTCAACTCTCCCAGCTTTCAACTTTCATATCCCGATGATTCAGAAGTGGCCCGTCCTCAGTTCCAAGCAACTCGCCGACTTCCGCATCTTCACCGTGCGCACCGACCTCAAGCGCTCGCCGCGCACGGGCGCTGAGCACGATTTCTTCGTCCTCGATACCCGGGGCTGGGTGAACATCGTGGCGGTCACACCGGATGATCAACTGGTCATGGTGGAGCAATACCGGCACGGTTCGGACACCGTCGAACTGGAGATTCCCGGCGGCGTGATGGATGCGGAGGACACGTCGCCGGTGTTAGGCGGCCAGCGGGAGTTGCGCGAAGAAACCGGCTACACGGGCGACTCCGCCGAGCTCATCGGCAAGATTTTTCCCAATCCTGCCATCATGTCGAACACCTGCCACACGTTGCTGGTGCGCAATGCCCGGCTGACGCACCCGGTGGACTTCGACAGTTGCGAGGACATCCGCACGCACTTGGTCCCCGTGGCGGAGGTGCCGGAGCTGGTCGCATCCGGGAAAATCCAGCACGCCCTTGTGGTGGTGGCGCTGTATCACTACGACCTCTGGCGGCGAAAACAGCTCCCCCATTGAACAGCAACTCAACGGACCGCCCGCCCCCGCTTCGACCGCCCTTTGGTTTGACGCCCTCGGCACTGGCGATTACAAAAGTAGCACGATGTTGCGCACGCCCCACCTGCCCGATCTGGAAGCCTGTCGTGTGCATTGCTTGAAATCGCCACCCCTCAACTGAACCCCATGCCCAGCCGCTCCAAATCCCAGCCGAAGTTCAAACGTGTTCTGCTCAAGCTCAGCGGTGAAGCCTTGGGCGGAGAGGCGGGCTCCGGCATCTCCCCCGAAGTCGTCCAGGACATGGCGCAGCAAATCTCGGAGATTCACGCCTTGGGCGTGCAACTGGTGATTGTGGTGGGCGGGGGCAACATTTTCCGCGGGCTTTCCGGCAGCGAACGCGGCATCGAGCGTGCCACCGGGGACTACATGGGCATGCTGGCCACGGTCATCAATGCCCTCGCCCTGCAAGACGCCCTGGAGAAGCAGGACGTTCCCACCCGCGTCCAGAGCGCCATCAGCATGACCCAGGTTGCCGAACCGTTTATCCGTCGCCGGGCGGTGCGGCATCTCGAAAAGGGCCGGGTCGTCATCTTCGCCGGCGGGACAGGCAATCCTTACTTCTCCACCGACACCGCCGCCGCCCTCCGGGCCAATGAAATGGGGGCGGAAGTGATCTTGAAGGCCACCAAGGTGGACGGCATCTACGACAGTGACCCGAAGAAGAACCCGGCGGCCAAGCGCTACACGCAGGTCAGCTACCACGACGCCCTGTCACAGCAGCTCAAGGTGATGGACGCCGCCGCCTTCGCCCTCTGCATGGACAACCAAATGCCCATCATCGTCTTCGACCTCTTCAAGCCCCACAACATCAAGCGTGTGGTGATGGGCGAAAAGGTCGGCACCCTGGTGACGAACTAGCCTGCCGGACCGCATTCACCATTGCCGAACCCCTGGCGATAAACTAACAACTGGTCACTTTCTAACCTATGGCACTCGACGACGTTTTATTGGAAGCAGAGGAAAAGATGCTCAAGAGCGAAGAGCATGTGCAGCACGAGTTCTCCGGCGTGCGCACCGGCAAGGCCTCACCCGCGCTGGTGGAAAACATCCAGGCGGAGGTCTATGGCTCGATGATGCGCATCAAGGAGCTGGCCAACATCTCCACGCCCGAGTCCCGCATGCTGATGATCCAGCCGTGGGACGCCGGCAGCATCGGCCCGATTGAGAAGGCCATCCAGAAGGCGAACCTGGGCCTCAATCCCGCCGTGCAGGGGAAGTTCATCCGCATTGTGCTGCCCGACCTCAGCACCGAGCAGCGGCAGAAATTTGTGAAGGCGGTCAAGGGCATGGCCGAGACCGGCAAAATCGCCATCCGCCAGATCCGCCGGGACGCCTTGGAAGCACTCAAGAAAGAAGGCAAGAGCGGCGGCATCTCGGAGGACGAGGTCGAGACCGCCGAAACCGAGGTGCAGAAACTGACCGATCAATACATCGCCAAGCTCGACGCTCATCTCGCGACCAAGGAGCAGGAAATCATGAAGGTGTAACGGCGGGTTGCTGCCACCTCCGGTTGAAACCTCGCGGCCGCGGGGCCTGTTTTGCGAAGCCGTCTCTTCGGATTCGACGGTGTGTTTATGACCCCACTTCCTCACACCCATTCCTGCTTTGTTTGCGGCGAGTCCAACGCCCATGGGCTGAATCTCCGATTCACGACAGACGGACGCACCGTCCATACCCGGTTCACCCCGCGCACCGAGCACATCGGCTTCAAAGGCGTCACCCACGGCGGCATCCTCGCCACTGTGCTAGATGAAATCATGGTCTGGGCCGTCGCAGCCAGCACCCGACGTTTTGCCTTCTGCGCGGAACTTACGGTCCGATTCCAACAGCCCGCCCAGCCGGGTTTGGAACTTCTTGCTTCCGCTGAACTGACCGCCAACCGGCGGGACCGTATCTACGAGGCCAAGGCAGAATTGCGCGACGCCACCAACCGGCTCATCGCGGCAGCCACGGGCAAATACCTGCCGATCCCCGCCGCTGAAGTTCCCACCATGCTGACCGAACTCGTGGGGGACATCAGCCAGTTGGGCGCGGGCAATCACACAGCCCCTTGAGCCAGTCCGCCCCTGGAAACGCACACTACTTCCCACCGGATGGCCCCGCTACAGCCCGCAGTTGGAGTAAAAGCCTTCCAAAACCCTGTTTTTCACCCCTCCCCGCCCCCGCGGGCATCACTCAAATCCCAGCCGGTTCAGAACAAGCCGTTGACAACGCGTCGCCATTCGCTAGGGTGCGCGCCTCTTTTAGGAAACAACTATGCCGAACACGAAGTCAGCCGAACGCCGCGTGCGCAACAGCGCTCGCAAGCAAGTCCGCAACAACATCGTCCGCTCCCAGCTCAAGACGACCGAGAAGAAGTTCCGCGGGGCGCTTGCCGCCAAGCCGGATGACTCGGCCGCCGCGCTGCGGACCGCCATCTCCACCCTCGACAAGGCGGTCAAGAAGGGTGTGATCAAGCGTGGCACGGCCGACCGGAAGAAGTCCCGCCTGACGCTCGCCTTGAACAAGGCGCTGGCCGCAGCGAAGAAGTAATCTGCCCATTTCAAATCAACAGGCGTCCCGGCTCCGGGACGCCTGTTTTGCTTACACAGTTGGCGCGCCGACCTTCGGGCTCAAACCAGCACGTCCGGTTCACCAATGATGGGCGTGCTCACTCCGGAGGATTCAATCGGCGTCGTGACGGTGCCGCCGGTGAGCAGGTGCTCCTGCGACTCGTTGGCGTAGCCGGGGATGATGCGGCTGAGCTGGTTTTGCGTCGCGCCGAGGTGGTCGCGGATGACCTTGCCCAACACGGAACGGTAGTCCACGGAGCGTTTCAGGTAGCGGTCACTGACGCCGAACATGGAGCCGTCCACGCCGCCCGCTTGATTCGCCGGGCCTGGCACCCACGCGACGCTGTCGCTCGGATGCGCTCCCGTGCCGCCGGGATGGCAGCCGACAACGCCGGTCACACGACCGCTTTTGCCGGTGCCTTTCACCCCACCGCCGGCGAGGAACATCACGCCCGCCTCCGCGTGGTCGGTCCCACGCGAGGTGTTCTCGATCGTCGTGCGCCCAAACTCGGTGAGCAACACGACCACGACATCATTCCACGAGCATTTCGCGCCGGTCGCGGGCGTCGAGCCGGTGCGCCCGTATATCTGGAAATACTTCCGCAAGCCATAGAGCGCCCAGCCGATGCGCTGCTGAAGGCTGGCGTGCAGACCGGTCGCGCCGCCCTGATTGTCGTGCGTGTCGAATCCCCCCATCTCCGTGCCGGCGATGACGGCGTCGGTGTGGTTAAGGATGAGCGCGGCGGCCTTGAGCGACGCGAAGAAGCTGTTCGCCGTGCCGGACTGGTCCACGACGTATTTCGCCGTGCTGTTGCCGTTGAAGGCGTAGCCACCGTTCTTCGCCTGCGAAGTTGGAAAGAGGTAATAAGGATTGCTCCCGCCGTCCGTGTTCTCGTTGTCTACGTAGGTGTTGCCAGCCTCGGTGAAATTGATGCTGCTGAAAATGGAAAGCGTCTTGAGCAGGCCATCGTATTGCAGGTTGAGAAACGCGCGGCTCTTCTTGTCCGGGAACGGTGTGGACTGCGCGCTGAGCAGGGCGTTGGTGGCCTTCACGTCGCCGGTGCTCGCGCTGTTCGGCACGCCAAGCAGGTCGTAGCGGAGCGGGTCCGTGAGATTTGTGAGCGCAGCACCGGAACCACGCAGCAGCACCGGCAGCGCGGACTGGATGCTCACCGCCGAAAGCGGCGAGGTGCTGGCGAGGCCTGACTCGATGATGGTGCGGTAGAGGATGCCCTCCTTCGACACATTGTTGCTGGGCAGGCCGTTCTCCCAGTAGTTCTGCGAGTCGAAGTGCGAGCGCGACTGCTTCGGGTAGCCGACGCGGTGGATGAGCGCGAGGTCGCCGGCATTGTAAACCGGCGCAAGAAACTTCAACCCCGGATGCAGCGCGGCGAAGCCATTGCCCAGCCGGATGGCGCTCGTGTAGTTGAAAGTCGCCGTGCCACCCGGACTCGTTGGAAAGTCCGCTGTGCCGGGGGTGGCGGCGTAGTCGGTCGCGCCATCCTTCGCGATGAGTGTCGTGCTGCGGATGGCCGAGCCGTAGGCGGAATCCTGCACCGGCACGAGCGAGCCGAGTCCGTCGTTACCCCCGCGGAGGAAGACGAAGAGCAGCTTCTTGCCGTTGAGACCGATGGTTCCCTCCGCCAGCGCGCGTGCGGCGAAAGGTGGCACATTCGAGAGTGCCGCTAGTCCGAGGCCCGCGCCGCCAAGCAGCGAACGCTGGATGAAGTCGCGGCGGGTGAGGGTGTTGAAGAAGGGCATGGGAGGGAAAGTGTTCAGTAGTCAGTGTTCAGTCTGCCGCGAGCAGAGCTGCGGTCTGCTCCTAATCTTAACCCTACTCTCAATCCTGCTCGTTTCATTGCTCCTGGAATCGTTGCATCGTCATCAGCATGGCCACCATGCCGCGCACGCGGGTGTCGTAGGTGTTGTTGCCCGTGGTGGTGCTGGGCGTTAACGCGCTGAAGGGCGACGCGGTCACCCCGTCATCGGCGGTGTTGAGGAAGTTGATGGCGGCGGTGCGGTAGAGGTTCAGGTTGGCCGCGCCTTCGCCGGGGAAGAGGAGGCCGAGGAACAGGTCGGCGACCTTGGCTGCATCCCGCTGGTCTGCCACCACTGGCAAACGCGCGAAGAGCAGGCGCACGGGTGAGGTCACGGAGTTGCCCGCGTCGTTCCCGGTGCCGCCCTGCGAACCGCTGTGGCCGGTCTGTCCGCTGCTGATGAGGAGCGACTGCGTCCAGCGCACGCGCTCGGCAAGCGTGCCGGCACTGATCCACCCTGCCCCGCTCTCCGGATAGCCGTCCGGCTCCGCGCGGTCGAAAAGCACCATGCCGCCCATGCGGTTCATCGGCGTGGTGAGCGCAGTGCCGTCGGTATCCGACGACCACGAGCCATGCGCACCGGTGCCGTTGGTGCTCATGCGCAGCGCGCGGAGCGCGCTGACCGTGTATTCGAACGGCGTCTTCACCTTCGCAAACGCGGCCGTGTGCGAGCGGAACAGGTCGGACTTGAAGATGACATCCAGCACCTTGCGAATCTGGCCGCGCGGCATATTCGTCTCCCACGCCATCATGCACTGGCGCACCAGTTCGGCTTCCGGCGTCAGTTGCGGCGCGGTGAAGTCGTAGCCGTGCGCGAAGTCCTCATGCACGAGCAGCCGACAGAGCTTCACGCTCATGTATTCCTGCGTGAAGGGCAGGTCCGCGAGGTGGCCGATGATGTCGTAGCCGTCCTGAATCGCGTTCGTCCCGGTGCGCGCGGGGAAAGTGAGCTGATAGGAGCCGGGCGTGGCGTTCGCGTAGGTGCGCGTGGTCCAAGGTGTGCCGAAGCGGGCGGGGACAAACTTGTTCGTGAAGATGCTGCGCGACGTGCCGTGATAATTCGTGCGGAAGATGAAGCCCCACGAGCCCGGGACGTTGCTGACCGTGTTGCCCGCCGTCGCCAGCAGCCGCGTGGCAAAGGGATTGGACACCTCGCCCGGCGCAACGAAATCCACTGTCCAGCCGGCCCACGCGTGCGACATGTCGGTGATGTCGGTCTGGTCGTAGCCGTTGTCCACCCCCATGCTGAACAGCTCCAT
>CAIPBN010000480.1 GCA_903863315.1 uncultured Verrucomicrobiota bacterium
AGAGGCTGCGGCGAAGATTAAGAACATCGAGCCTGGCAACGTGGCCGTCCCGAAGAACACCGCACAGGGCGTGAACAAGGTGGACGGCGTCAACACCGTCAACGACGTGAAGGCCGACGGTCGCACCGTGGTGCTGCCGCCTCCGCCGGTGCCGAAGCCAGTCGCACCACCGCCGCCGCCCCCGCCGCCGACGGCTCGGCCCGTGCCCCCGCCCATCGTGGGAACGGCGGTGAACGTCGCCGTCGGCACGGTGGGCACCGGCGCCGTCCGTCCGGTGACGGGCGTGACGGGCATCAACGCCGCCAAATTGCAGAACCTCGAAGCTGCGCTGGCCATCAAGGGCGGCGGCCCCGAGAAGGGTGCCAAGGGCAAAGCGGCCGCGGCGGCGCTGCTGGGCGCTCCCGGTCCCGGTCCCAAGGCCGGTCCCAAGACTGATGGCCGCGCGGGCTTCCAAGAGTTCGAGAAGCTCATCACCCCCGGTTCGTGACGCTCTGTCCGTTTTTTCCTGCTGCCACTCGCATCCTTAGCCCAATGAAATCTTTTCCCTTCCGCATTGTCTTGGCCACCGTTGCGTGCGTCTTCTCGTTGCTCCCGCTGACGCAAGCGCAACAACCCGCCGCCGCGCCGCTCGACCCCAAAGTCCTCAAACAATACGAGTCCATCCTCACTCACAAGTTCTCGCGCGACATCAACGACGTCTTCTACGCGCTTGAACGAACCGGCACGGCGGACCTCGCCACGCTCACTGCGGACAGCCGCTTCTTCGCCTACTACCGCATGGGCGACTGGGCGAAAATCCGCGCCGAACTCGCGCTGCTGCCGCCGGATTTGGCGCGCAAGATTTTCGACAAAATGCTCGCCGACCTCACCGAGAAGCAGAAGCCCAACATGCGGCTCGATGACGTGCTCGGTCTGGCTGACGCCGTGCCCGGCGACTTCACCGCAGAGAACTTGCGCAAGCTGGGGCAGCTCCTCGGTCTCGCCGTGCAACCGAGCGAAACCTACTGGCTCTCGGACAAGTTGCGGAAGGGCACCGACAAGCTGGGCGGCACCGACCCGGCGAAGCGCCTGCTCACCGGGCGCGTCCTGCTGGCCGGCGGCTTCAAGGAACTGGCCCGCGTTTATCTCCCGCCGTCCGGGCAGTTGGAGCAAATCGCGGACGAAGGCGTGCGGAACGAACTGGCCGCCTTCCTCGCGTCGCAGCAGGAGACCGAAGCCGCCCAACGCGGGCAGGTGCAGAAAATCTGGGACGAAAACCTGCGTCTGCTGGCGATGCCCCGCGTCAACGACTGGGAAAAATCCAAGGCCGGCACCGCGCTTGCGAAGGTGATGATGCAAATCCAGCCCGGCACGCTCGCGCCGGTGTTTGTCGAGCTGGTGAAGACCAGCCCGGAAAGCGCCGTGCGGCTGGTCAGCGGCTTGCAGCGCAAGTTGCAGAACGAGGCGCGCGGAGAAGTGACCTTGCGCACGGACAACCTCAAGGCCCAGACCACCGTCGCCACCCTGCTCGCCGAGAGTGTGGACCTCAACACGAAGCCGTGGAACCAGCTCGTCCAGTTGATGGCTGAGTTTTGGATGAGCGAGGCGGACAACACGTTCGCGCAGAAATCCTTCACCTCCTCCTCGCGGCCCAAGCCCGTCGCGCCCGAAGACCTGCTCGCCAATGCCCCGGCCGGCAAGTGGGCGGCGGCGCTGCCCGCCAGCCTCCGCGAGCGGATGGACGTGAGCCTCTCCAAAGTCATCCTCGCCAGCTCGAACTTCGACCAGGCCGCCGACCGCATCGTCGAGATTGGCAAGCGCAACCCCGAGGCGGGCGTGGCGCTGGCCGAGGATTTCCTGAACCTCTGGGCGCAGGCGCACAACCCGACGCTGCCCGAGGCGCTGCGCAAAAAATTCCTGCTGCCCGACGATGCGCGGATTCCCGTCACGCCCATCATGATGGAGAAGAACATCGAGAGCCTCGCGCGGATGATGGCCTTGTTCCGGCAGGCGGGCATCGCGCCGAAGGATTATCAGAAGGTGGTCAGCGCCTTCGACCTCGCTTACAGCAACGCGGAGGCTTATCGCGAGAGCCACATCGAGAAGGTCTTCGGCCCGCTCCAGACCATGGACGAGCAGCTCTTCTTCCTCATCCTTTCGCGGATGCACTCCAACCTCACCGACCGCTGGCGCAAGATGGACGTGCAGCGCGCCGGCCTCACGCGCCGCAACGAGACGCAGACGCTGGAGATGGTCCGCACTGGTTACGCCGGGTCGTTGCGGATGATTGACTCGTGGCTCGCCGGGCACACCGAGGTGTCGCGCGCACTCACGCTCGGCGGCACGCTGCTCACGGACTGGGGCGACTTCGAGTATTTCCAGGAGCTGGTTACCGGGGACGCGCGCAAGCGCCTGACCGGCTACAAGGAGAAGAACTTGATGGCCCAGGATTATTTCCTGCGCGGCACCGAGGCTTACGCGAAGGAGATGCTCAAACTCGGGACGGCCGAGTATTCCATCGAGGCGTATCTCGGCTGGTTCCATGGCTTGATTGGCATCGGCTCCGGTGGACAGATCAACCTCTCCAAGGCGATGAACCGCGCGGCGCTGGCAAAAATCCGTGAGCAGATTCTCGCGCTGCCGGGGAAGGCTGCGGCGGCGCACATGAGCCTGTTTGCGAAGACGGTGAACGCCCGTCTCGCCGACGAGCGCGACCCGTTGCACGAGGACTTGAAATACCGTTACCTGGCCGGCGCGCTGGTGATCACCAAGGACGATCCCTTCACGCTCGGCGCGCAGAAGAAGGTGGCGTATTTCGACGAGCTCTTGAGCGAGGTCCGGCTCCAGACGCGCGTGGATGGGCCGAACACCATCGGGCGCGACCAGGATTTCGGCATCATCGTCAGCGTGGTTCACACGGAGGCGATGGGCCGCGTCGCGCAGTTCGGCCAGTATCTCAGCAATGATCCGGCTGCTGTGCCGGGCGGTGCGAGCCGGCAGAAGCAGCGGAAATCCCTGCTTGTGCGAAAAATGCGCGAGGCGCAGGGGCCGCGCGACGAGTTCGAGCTGGGCCTTACCGAGACGCTCTCGCCGTTCTTCGACGTGAAGTCGATCCTCTTCGCCACGCCGGAGGTAAAGCCCCGCCCCACCGCGCAGCCCGGCTGGGAGGAGACCGTCCTCGCCTACGTCCTCGTGCGGGCCAAGGACGCGAGCGTGGACAAGATTCCGCCGGTCGAGCTGGAGCTGAAGTTCATTGACCTGACCGGTCCGGTCACGATCCCCGCCTCGTCGGCGGAGACGGTCATCAAAGTCTCC
>CAIPBN010000481.1 GCA_903863315.1 uncultured Verrucomicrobiota bacterium
GTATGTCGCGCCTGCGCATCGGGGCCAGGGCGTGTTCAAGGCGCTGCACCAGCACATCCACCAGCTTGCGCGCCGACAAAAGGATGTTTGCGGACTGCGCCTCTACGTCGATGGCCACAACGCCCAGGCCAAAGAGGTTTACGCCCGCCTGGGCCTCGCTCGGACAGACTACGAGCTTTGGGAAGAAGACTTCCGCCGCCAGACTGGCTGAGCGGGCGAGTGCTCCGGCTACGGCTTGGCCGGGACCGTTGGCAACGACAAAGCCAGGGCGGTCGTGGCCCAACCGGCGGCGGTGATGGAGATGAATTGATCGTCCCCGTGCGGATAACCGGACTCGTAGTAAGCTTGGATCGGTGTGCTCCGGGTCTTCACATGCCATGAACCGTCCGCCCGCTGCGCGGCCAGCAGCCACGCGAGCCCACGCTGATACGCCACATCCGCCGCGGTGAGCAAACCCGTTTGATGCAGGGCCACCAAAGCCGTGCCCGTGGCGTAGGCATCGCTGGCCAGGTCCGGCAACTGCGCCCAGCCACCGTCCTCCCGCTGCGTCTTCAGCAATTCCTGCGCAGCCCGGCGCAGTTCCTCCGGGGCCGCCTCGGCCACGTGGAGCGCCCATAGGCGAAAGGCCTGATCCTCCGTGTCCTTCGCGGAGGTTTTCAGCATCCATCCCCGGACCTGCGCGGTGCGCTGGGCGATGCGTTCCTTTTGCTCCTCCGTGCCGAACTTTTTTAACGCCCGCAAGCCGACGAAGTTCATGGTGAACAAGCTGGCCTCGCTGGGCGGACGGATGCTCTGCGGCTTCCAATAGTCCAAATCCTTCTGCCAGCGCAGCAGATACTCCGTGACTGCCGCCGTGGTGGCATCCGATGCCCAGCCGCCAAACTCCAGCGTGAGCAACGCGTAACCCGCCGTGAGCGCCTGCCCGCCCTGCCCTTTGCCAGCCAGGTAGTTCGCCCGGTTCCGCGCCAGATGTGCGACGGTAAAATCGAGCTGCTGCCGGAGGTTCTCCGCATCCACCGCCAGACCACGCGCTTGCGCGGTTGTCAGTGCGATGACTGGCAGCGCTTGATTGTGGCAGGTGAAACAGTTCTTCCGCTTCTCCGCCGATCCCCGTGCGCCGGCTTCCAGCAACGGCACCGCTTTCGCCACGGCAGCACGGACAGCTTCTGCATCCGGCTTCGCCGCCGCCAGTGCCGGAGAAACCAAGCTGCTGGCGGACGCGGTCAACCAGAGGAAAGCGGCGAGCCGGAGGTTCACGATTTGGGCAGCAACGGGTCAGCCCGCGCAACTACGCCAGCTCGAAGCCGGGAATCGTCCCGTTGCCGGAACCGAACGCGTTCACATCCGCACCCAGACGACGCAGGAACTGCACGTAGAGATTGGACAACGGCGGGTTCTTCTTCGGATCGAAGGCGAGATGCTGGCCGTGCCGGAACCCGCCGCCCGCCACGATGATGGGCAGGTTCTTGTTGTCATGGCTGCTGGCGTTGCCGAGGTTGCTGCCGAACATGACGATGGTGCGGTCGAGCAGCGTGCCGCCCTGCTCCTGCGTGCCCTTGAGCTTCGCGAGCAGCTCGCCAAAGAGCTTCATCTGCTGGAGCTCCACCACCTTCAACTCGGCGAGCTTGGCCGGGTCCTGGCCGTGGTGCGAAAGGTTGTGCCAGTCCTGCGTGACGCCCGGAATCACCGGCACGGCGTTGAGGCCGTTCAATGCAAAGGTGATGAAGCGGGTCGAGTCCGTCTGGAGCGCCAGATGCATCAGGTCAATCATCAGCCGCACCCGGGCAGGCACCTCCACCGAGCTGGCGATGTCCGTGGGGGCCTTGGCGTCCACCTTCGGTTTGGGCCGGCGCGCCCAGTCCTGAGCCTTGACCATGCGCTGCTCAACCTCGCGCACGGAGGTGAAATACTCGTCGAGCTTGTCGCGATCCGGCTGGCCCAGACCGCGCTGGAAATCCTTCGCCTCCGACAGGACGGTGTCCATGATGCTCTGCCCCTGCTTGAGCCGCTGCACCTGCGCGGTCACCTCGGTGGGCGTGCCATCCACGAACATGTTCTTGAAGACCCGTGATGGCCGCTCATCAGCCGGAATCGGCACCCCGCTGCGGGTGTAGGACAGGCCGCGGCTCGACGACGATGCCAGCACGAGCGAACCAAACCGCGTGTCCGGCACCAGCTTCTCGATGGCGTATTGGTCCAGCGAGATGGTGTTCTTGAAGTTGTCCGCGCGCGGATGCGGGGCCGCCGTGAGGTAGCACATCTCCGCCGGATGCCCGCCGTCCACCTCCGGATGCGACAGGCCGGAGAAGACCGTGAACTCGCGCCGGAACTCCTGCAGGGGTTCGAGATAAGGCGTCAGCTCGTAGTCCTTGCCGGCGGCCGAGGGAAACAAGTTCGGCGTGTGCAGCCCGAGCGTGGTGTTGATGCAAATCATCCGGCGCGGCGGCGTGGCGGCGGCCTGCGCGCGCAGCGGCGTCATGACCTCCAGCAACGGCAGGGCGAGGGTGACACCCGCACCTCGCAGGAAAGTGCGGCGGCAAAAACGGCGGGCGACAGTCATAAGCGTGAGGTTGGCCGGAAGCCGGCCGCTTTTGAAATCTAAAGTTCAAGCACGATCCACATTGCGAAGTCCGACTGCCTCATTCGACATGGCTATCACTTGGGCGGCAGCTCGCGCAGCACGGCAAGGTCTTGCTCCAAGTCCGCCTCGTCGTAGTGCAGCGGGATGCGGCGGTCA
>CAIPBN010000482.1 GCA_903863315.1 uncultured Verrucomicrobiota bacterium
CATGAGCGCCGACGCACCAGCTCCCCCTTCGCTCGGCATCGCCGGCCGCATCGCGCGCGCGTTCATTGATTCCAAGCTCACGCCGCTCATCATCGTCACTTCGGTGCTGCTCGGAATCGCCGCCATCGTGCTGCTGCCGCGCGAGGAGGAGCCGCAAATCAAGGTGCCGATGATTGACGTGCTGGTGGCCATGCCCGGCTTCAGCGCGAAGGAAGTCGAGGAACGTGCCACGCGGCCGATGGAGAAGCTGCTCTGGGAAATCTCCGGCGTGGAATACCTCTACTCGACCTCGCGCCCCGGCGAGTCACTCGTCATCGCGCGCTTCAAGGTCGGCTCCGACCCGGACGCGAGCCTCGCGCGGCTCACCGAGAAGCTGCGCTCGAACTTCGACCGCATCCCGCACGGCGTCACGTGGCCGCTCATCAAGCCCCGGAGCATTGACGATGTGCCCATCCTCGCGCTCACGTTTCACAGCGCGCGCTACGACCACCTGACCTTGCGCCGGCTCGTGGCGCAGGTGGACGACGCGGTGAAGCAGGTGCCGCTCGTGGCGGAAACCACGCTCATCGGCGGCGCGCGCCGCGAAGTCCGCGTGCTGCTCGACCCCGCGAAGCTCGCCGCGCGCAACCTCTCCCCCGCCGGCCTCGTGCCGATGCTGCGGCAGGCGAACCGCCAGTATCGCTCCGGCGAACTCACGGCGGGCAACCAGGCCGTCGTCATCGAGACAGGCGCATTCCTGCAAAGCGCGGAGGACGTGGGTAACGTGGTGGTGGGCGTGTTCGGCGGGAAGCCCGTTTACCTCCGCGAAGTCGCCGACGTGCTGGACGGCGCGGAGGAGCCGGCGAACTACGTCTTCTTCGGCAGCAGTTCCGTTGAGCAACCCGCCGTCACGCTCTCCATCGCGAAGCGGCCCGGTGCGAACGCCATCTCCGTCGCCGAGGATGTGCTGCGCAAAGTCGAGTTGCTCAAGGGCACCGTCATCCCGCACGACGTGGAGGTCTCCATCACCCGACACTACGGCAAGACCGCCGCCGAGAAATCCAACGAGCTGCTGCTGCACATGTTTATCGCCGTGGCCGGGGTGTCCGTGCTCATCTGGCTCACGCTGGGCTGGCGCGAGTCGGGCATCGTGGCGGTGGCCATCCCGGCGACGCTCGCGCTCACACTGCTGGTCTTCTACCTCTACGGCTTCACGCTGAACCGCATCACGCTCTTCGCGCTTATCTTCAGCATCGGCATTCTCGTGGACGACGCCATCGTCGTCGTCGAGAACATTGTCCGCCATTTCCACCTGCCGCAGAACAAGGGCCGCAACTGGAGCGACATCGCGGTCGAGGCCGTCGGCGAAGTGGGCAACCCAACCATCCTCGCGACCTTCGCGGTCATCGGCGCGGTGCTGCCGATGGCGTTCGTCGGCGGGCTGATGGGGCCATACATGCGGCCGATTCCGATTGGCGCGAGCGCGGCGATGGGCTGGTCGCTGGCGATTGCGTTCATCGTCACGCCGTGGGCGGCGGTGCGGATGCTGCGGTGGGGGAAGAAATATTCGCAGCTCACCGAAGGCGTGCCGGCTGGCGCGGAAGGCCAGCAGCCACACCTGCACTCCGAGCACCCAGAAGACGCCTTCACCCGCCTCTACCGCAGCGTGATGGGGCCGCTGCTCTCGCACCGCAGCTGGCGGTGGGCCTTCCTCGCGGGCATCAGCGGCCTGCTCCTCGCGGCGATGGCGACGGTCGGCTTGGGCTGGGTGAAGGTGAAGATGCTGCCGTTCGACAACAAGTCGGAGTTCCAAATCATTCTTAACATGCCCGAGGGCAGCGCGCTGGAGCGCACCGCCCAAGTCGCGCGGGAAATCGCCGCCGCTGTGCGAACGGAACCCGAAGTCACGGACTACCAGATTTACGTGGGCACCGCGTCGCCGTTCAATTTCAACGGCCTCGTGCGCCACTACTTCCTGCGGCGCGGAGCGAACGTCGCGGACATTCAGGTCAACCTCGTCGGCAAACAGGAGCGCAAGGCGCAGAGCCACGACATCGCCAAGCGGGTCCGTCCGCAAGTCGCGGCCATCGCGGCGAAGTTCGGTGCGCGCGTAGCGATTGCCGAGGTGCCGCCCGGCCCGCCCGTGCTCCAGACGCTCGTGGCGGAGGTTTACGGCCCGGACGAGGCCACGCGCCATGCCACCGCCCGCCAGGTGCGCGAAGTCTTCACCAGCACGCCTGGCGTGGTGGACTTGGACTGGTATCTGGAAGCCGACCAGCCGAAGGCGCGCTTCGTGATCGACAAGGAGAAGGCCGCGCTGCACGGGATCAGCGCGGAGACGATTTCGCAGACGTTGCGCATCGCGGTGGGCGGCGAGTCGGTGGACCTCATGCACCTGCCGCGCGAGAAGGAAGACGTGAACCTGGTGCTGCAACTGCCGCGCTCCGCCCGGACTTCGCCGGAGGAACTGCTCGCGTTGCGCGTGCGCTCCGGTGATGCGAATGCGTTGCCCGAACCGGGCACCGGCGGCGCGGCTCCGCTGGTGCCGTTGCGTGAGCTGGTAAAGGTGGAACAGACCCTTGAGGACAAGAGCATTTACCACAAGAACCTCATGCCGGTGACCTACGTCATCGGTGACGTGGCGGGTGTGATCGAGAGTCCGGTGTATGCGATCTTCGAGATGAACAAGAAGCTGAACGCGCTGGGGCTGGACCTCTACAACGCCACCATGCCCTTCTCCGACGCCCGGCCCGCGATGAAGTGGGACGGCGAGTGGCACATCACGCTCGAAGTTTTCCGCGACCTCGGCCTCGCGTTTGGCGCGGTGTGCATCCTGATCTACGTGCTGATGGTCGGCTGGTTCCGGTCGTTTCTTACGCCGTTGATCGTGATGGCGGCGATTCCCTTCTCACTGGTGGGCATCCTGCCGGCGCACGGGGGAATGGGCGCGTTCTTCACGGCCACCTCAATGATCGGCTTCATGGCGGGCGCCGGCATCGTGGTGCGCAACTCCATCATCCTCGTGGACTTCATCGAGCAGCGGCTGCGCGAGGGGATGCCGCTCGCCGAAGCCGTCGTTGACGCTGGTGCGGTGCGCTTCCGACCGATGCTGTTGACCGCGATGGCCGTGGTGGTGGGCGCGGCGGTGATCCTGGCCGACCCGATCTTCCAAGGCCTTGCCATCTCGCTCATGGCCGGGGAAATCGCATCGTTGTTCATCAGTCGCATGGCG
>CAIPBN010000483.1 GCA_903863315.1 uncultured Verrucomicrobiota bacterium
CTTCTGGAAGCAGTTCCTCAGCGGTGCATTCATCGCCATCGTGATGAACGGACTCGACCAGAACATGATGCAGAAAAACCTGTCCTGCCGCTCACTGGCCGAAGCGCAGCGGAACCTGTGGGCCTTCGCCGGGGTGCTGATCCCCGTTAACGTGCTGTTCCTCTCGCTCGGGACGCTCCTCTACCACTACGCGCTGACCAAGGGCATCACCCTGCCCGCCAAGACGGACCAACTCTTTCCCATGCTCGCGCTGCAACAGCTCGGGACCTTTGCCGCGATCGCCTTCATCATCGGGCTGACCGCCGCGACTTTTTCCAGCGCCGATTCGGTGCTCACCACGCTGACCACCTCGTTCTGCATCGATGTGCTGGACATGGATGGCCGGCAGTTGAGCGATGGCGATCAGACCAGGCTGCGTCATCGCACGCACCTGCTCTTTGCCGGGCTGCTGCTGCTGGTCATCCTGGGTTTCCGGGCGTTGAACAGCGACGCAATCATCAACGCGATTTTCAAGCTGGCGGGCTACACCTACGGCCCCTTGCTGGGCCTGTTTGCCTTCGGCTTGTTCACGCAACGGCAGGCCAATGACCGGTTGGCACCCGGCATTTGTCTGCTCTCACCGGCGATCTGCTTCGGGCTCGATCAGAATTCCGCCGCCTGGCTGCGCGGCTACCAGTTTGGCTTCGAGCTGCTCATGCTCAACGGCCTGCTGACTTTCGCTGGTCTGTGGTTCACCTCGCAGCCAAAAGCGCCGCCGCGCAAAGAATCCGGCGCGGTAGCTTGACCTGCCCGGTTGGGTGATGGACAGTGCGGGCGCTGACCGGGGGCGCACTGGTTTCGACTTGGGAGAAGCGCCAGAGGCGGCATGCCGAGGACGGTTCGTTGGCCTCGTTAATCATTCGAACCAAAACATAAGAGCTAACGAAGAGTTGGCCCTCGCAGCCTAAACCACTGCGACGTTCACCGGCAGACACCTGCTATGTCGAGTGAACGCCATTTGCAGGCATGGCTGAAGGCGGGGACCGCGCGCCAGCAGCCGAGAAAATTCCATGCGGACTAAGCAGCGGGTATCGAGTTCAAGCGCCATCCCGTAGCCGACAAATCTGCTTGGACTAAGCATGTAGTCGCGGCTGGTTACTCTGCCAAGGACGGGGGTTCAACTCCCCCCGCCTCCACCAGTATTCGTTGGGGTTTTAAGCGATTTGTTGACTTGACGGGACAGATACGGGACAGTCGCGCATGAAAGCGAACCCTCCCGCGTCCTCCGTGTGCGTTACCCCCATCACCGACAAGGGGCCGTTAAAGGTCGTCAAGCAGGGCAGTATCACCGTCCCCATCTACGAGACGACGAACCGGATTTACCGCCGGAACCCCGCCACCGGCCTGCGCGAGCTAAAGAGCGAGCATCCGCAATTCACGCTCGCCTACTATCAGGGCAACCGCCGAGTGCGGCTCAAGTTCACTACCTTCGCCGACGCCGAGGCCAAGGCCAACGAAGTCCTCATCAACCTCGCCAACGGCGACTCCGAAGCCCTCAAGCTCACCGGCAACGACCGACTGGCCTACGTGGACGCCTGCCAGGAACTCCGCCGTTGGAAGGAAGGCACCCGGCTCCACACCGCCGTCGCCGACTACGTTGCCGCCGCCAAGCGCCTGCCCGATGGCGTCTCCCTCCGCGAGTGCGTGGACTTCTTCCTCAAGCGCCATCCCTCCGGGATGCCGCGCAAGACCGTCCGCGAAGTCCTCGACGAACTCCTCGCCACCAAGACCAACGCGGGCAAGAGCGACATCTACGTCAAGGAACTGCGCCGCCGCCTTGGCCGCTTCGCCGATGCCTTCCAAGTCCCCATCGCAACTGTCACCGGGGCGCAAATCGAGGAGTTGCTTCGCCATCGTGGCCACGCAGCCCGCACGCAGAACAACGAGCGCCGCCTCATCGTCATGCTGTTCAAGTATGCCGTGAAACGCGGCTACCTGCCCAAGGACCACGACGAACTGAGCGGCGTCGAGCGGGCCGACGACAGCGGCACCGATATTGAAGTGTTCACGCCCGCCGAACTGCGGAAGCTCTTGGATATGGTCCGCCCGGAGATGGTCCCCTACCTCGCCATTGCCGCCTTCGCCGGCCTGCGTGCGGCGGAGATTGACCGCCTCGACTGGTCGGAAGTGAACCTCGCCGAGCGGTTCATCGAACTCAAAGCGAGCAAGGCCAAGACCGCCTCGCGCCGCCTCGCGCCCATCCCTGACAACCTGCTGGCCTGGCTGACGCCTTACGCCCAGCCCTTCGGTCCCGTTTGCAACTTCGAGCGTTCCGACAAGCAACTGTTCTACTACCTCGCCCCCAAGGCCGGCTTGAAGTGGAAGCGCAACGGCCTGCGCCACTCCTTCATCTCCTACCGGCTCGCCGTCGTGAAGGACGTCGGCGCAGTCTCCCTCGAAGCGGGCAACTCGGCGCAGATGATTTTCAAGCACTACCGCCAGCTCGTCACCGAGAAGCAGGGCAATGAATGGTTCTCCATCAAGCCGGGTGAGAGTGCCGCCAACGTCATCCCCTTGCCCGCCGCTGCGGCATAATCAGCGCCGCGCCATCGCGCAAGTTGAACTCCCTCGCCGCATGGTGAACACTTCGGCCATGCCACGCGGACGCAAGAAGCCTGTCGCCAGCAAGCGGCGCAAGCGCCCCGTTTCCGCCGCCGAAGCCCGCCGCCGGGCCATCCGCCATGTCGTGCGGCAGATGTTCGGAGGGGCGAAGGTTGCTGACGGCAAGCACGCGCGCATGAGCACCTATAACCTTCCCGCCGTGGACGCGTGGGTCGTGTTCAAGAACTCGCGCGAGTTGCTGGCCCTGCGGTCCTCCGAGGTCGTCGTGGTGTGCAAGCGCACCGGGCGCGTCCTCTACGAAGGCCC
>CAIPBN010000484.1 GCA_903863315.1 uncultured Verrucomicrobiota bacterium
GTTCGCGAACTTCCTGCGCGATGAAGGTCATGAAGTTGACCACGTCCTCGGGCTTGCCGGGGAAGAGGCCGCGCAACTTCGGGTTCTGCGTCGCGACACCGACGGGGCAGGTGTTCAGATGGCAGACGCGCATCATGATGCAGCCCATCGCCACGAGCGGGCCAGTGGCGAAGCCAAATTCCTCCGCGCCGAGCAGCGCCGCCATGATGACGTCGCGACCGGTCTTCAACTGGCCGTCCGCCTCAACCGCGATGCGCGAGCGAAGGTTGTTCAACACGAGCGTCTGGTGCGTCTCGGCCAGGCCGAGCTCCCACGGGATGCCCGCGTGCTTGATGGAGGTCTGCGGCGAAGCGCCGGTGCCGCCGTCGAAACCGGAGATAAGCACGACATCCGCGTGCGCCTTGGCGACGCCCGCCGCGATGGTGCCGACGCCGACTTCGGAGACCAGCTTGACGCTGATACGCGCGCGGCGGTTGGAGTTCTTGAGGTCGTGAATCAACTCCGCGAGGTCTTCGATGGAGTAGATGTCGTGGTGCGGCGGCGGGGAGATGAGGCCGACACCGGGCGTGGAGTGACGGACCTTAGCGACCCACGGGTAAACTTTGGTGCCGGGGAGCTGGCCGCCTTCACCGGGCTTTGCGCCCTGAGCCATCTTGATTTGCAGCTCGTTAGCGTTCGTGAGGTAGAGGCTCGTGACGCCGAACCGGCCGGACGCGACCTGCTTGATGGCGGAGTTTTTCGAATCGCCCTTGTCGTTGGTCCAAGTGTAGCGCGCGGGGTCCTCGCCGCCTTCGCCGGTGTTGCTCTTGCCGCCGATGCGGTTCATCGCGATTGCCAGCGTCTCGTGCGCCTCACCGGAGATGGAGCCGTAGCTCATCGCGCCGGACTTGAAGCGCTTCATGATGGCCGCGACGGGCTCGACTTCCTCGATGGGAATCGCAGTCGAAGGCTTGAACTCCAGCAGGCCGCGCAAGGTGTAGATGTCCTTGAGCTGGGTGTTCACCAGCGCGCTGTATTCTTTGAAGGTCTTGTAATCCGCGTTGCGGACGGCCTTCTGGAGCTTGTGGACGGTTTGCGGGTTGAAGAGGTGCAGCTCCCCATCCGCGCGCCATTGATACTGGCCACCAACGTCTAGAGTGTGGCCGTTGACGGGCCGGTCAGGGAACGCGTGCCCGTGGCGGGTGAGCACTTCCTTGGCGATGTCCTCAATGCTGATGCCGGCGACGCGCGAGGCGGTCCAGGTGAAATACTTGTCGATGACGGCGTCGTTCAGGCCGATGGCCTCGAAGATTTGCGCGCCGCGATAGGACTGAATCGTCGAGATGCCCATCTTGGAGGCGACCTTCACGACGCCCTTCACGGCGGCCTTGGTGAAGTTCTTCACCGCCGTCTTGTGGTCCACGCCGACGAGCAGCTTCTGGCGAATCATGTCGTCCAGCGTCTCGTAGGCGAGATACGGGTTGATGGCGCCACAGCCGTAGCCGATGAGCAGCGAGAAGTGATGCACCTCGCGCGGCTCGCCGGATTCGAGCACGAGGCCGACGCGTGTGCGCGTGCCCTCGCGGATGAGGTGGTGGTGGACGCCCGCCACCGCAAGGAGCGCGGGAATGGGGGCGTTGTCCTTGTCCACGCCACGGTCAGAGAGGATGATGATGTTCGCACCGTCCTTGATGGCCTTGGTAGCGGCTTCGCACAAGTCGTCCATCGCCTTCTCCAAGCCACCGGTGCCTTCGCTCGCCTTGAAGAGAGTGGCGAGCGTGGCGGACTTGAAGTGCGGGTGGTTGAGGTGCTTGAGCTTCGCGAATTCTTCGTTGCTGAGGATGGGCTGCTTCAACTCGATGAGGCGGCAGCTTTCGGGCTCCGGCTTGAGCAGGTTGCGCTCGGAACCGATGGTCGTCTCGGCGCTCGTGACAATCTCCTCGCGGATGCAGTCAATCGGCGGGTTCGTGACCTGCGCGAAGAGCTGTTTGAAATAGCTGTAAAGCAACTGCGGGCGTTGGGACAGCACCGCAATAGGCGTGTCCGTGCCCATCGAACCGACGGCCTCTACGCCGTCGCGCGCCATCGGGACCATGAGCATCCGCAAGTCCTCGAACGTGTAGCCGAAGGCCTGCTGGCGGTGCAGCACGGAATCGTGGTCCGGCTCTGGCAAGTGCGGGGCCTCGGGGAGCTTGTCCAGCTCGACCATGTTGTCGTTAATCCACTGGCGGTAAGGCTGCGACTTGCAGATGGCTTCTTTGATTTCCTCGTCCGCCACAATGCGGCCGAGCGAGGTGTCCACGAGGAACATGCGGCCGGGTTGCAAGCGGCCCTTCTGCAACACACGCTCCGGCGCGATGTCCAACACGCCGACTTCAGACGCCATGATGACGAGGTCGTCCTTCGTGACGTAGTAGCGCGAGGGGCGCAGGCCGTTGCGGTCGAGGCACGCGCCGATTTGCACGCCGTCGGTGAAGGCGACTGAAGCGGGACCATCCCACGGCTCCATCAGGCAGGAGTGATACTCGTAGAACGCCTTGCGCTCGTCGCTCATGGACTCGTGGTTCGTCCACGGCTCGGGAATCATCATCATCATCGCGTGCGCGAGCGGGCGGCCGCCGAGCACGAGCAGTTCGAGGCAGTTGTCGAACATCGCCGAGTCGGAGCCGGTCGGGTTGATGATGGGGAAAATCTTCTTGATGTCCTTGCCGAACAGGTCGCTCTCGAACATGGACTGGCGCGCGTGCATCCAGTTGATGTTGCCGCGCAGCGTGTTGATTTCGCCGTTGTGCGCGATGTAGCGATACGGGTGCGACCGCTCCCAACTTGGGAAAGTGTTCGTGGAAAACCGCGAGTGGACGAGCGCCAGCGCCGAGTCCATGTCAGGGTCGCGCAGCTCGGGGTAATACGCATCCACCTGCGCGGGCATGAGCATGCCTTTGTAAACAATCGTCCGGCAGGACACGCTCGGCATATACCACTCCTGCGTGCCGCGCTGCCCGGAGTTGCGAATCTCCGTCAACGCGCGCTTGCGGATGACGTAGAGCTTCCGCTCGAAGGCGAGTTCGTCCTTAGCCTTGCGGACGTTGCGCTCGATGAAGCACTGGCGCACAAACGGCTCAGTCGCAACCGCCGTCGGACCGAGCGTGGAATTGTCCGTGGGCACCGTGCGCCAGCCGAGCACCGAGTGGCCCTCCTCACGCACCACGCGCTCGAACGTGCGCTCGCAGTGATGCCGGTCCTCCTCGTCCTTGGGCATGTAAATCATCGCCACGCCATAACGACCGGGCGCGGGGAGCGTGAAACCGTTTTCCTTCGCGGCCTTGGTGAAGAACTTGTGCGGGAGCTGGATGAGGATGCCCGCGCCGTCGCCCGTGTTCGGCTCGCAGCCGCACGCACCACGATGGTCGAGGTTGATGAGGATCTGGATGCCCTGCTGGACGACCTCGTGGGACTTCTTGCCCTTCATGTTCACCACGAAGCCGACGCCGCA
>CAIPBN010000485.1 GCA_903863315.1 uncultured Verrucomicrobiota bacterium
CAGCGTTTACGTCTTCTGGCGGCGCATCGTCGGCCCGACGGTTTTCTTCGACGTGGCCACGCGTCAGAACTGCGCTGTGAAGACGCCGCGCACGAACACCCCGCTGCACGCCCTCGCCACGCTCAACGACATCACCTACGTCGAGGCCGCCCGCGCGATGGCTGAGCGAGTCCTGCTGACTGGTGATACGTCGGACGACAAAAGACTTGAGCACGCCTTCCGCCTCGCCACCGCGCGCAAGCCCAGCGCGGTGGAGAAACAAGTTCTCACCGCCAGCCTCAGCCGGCTTCGCGCGCAATACGTCAGCGACAAGGAGGCCGCCTTGAAACTGCTCGCCGTCGGCGAATCCAAACGCAATGAGCAGCTCGACGCCACCGGGCACGCTGCTTGGACCGGCCTGTGCAGCCTGCTGCTGAACCTGGATGAGGTAGTCACGAAGGAATAACCGGACACAGGGGAAGGCCGAGCTGCGCTTCCACCCCCTCGCGCGCGGCAAAAACAGCGTTGCGGATTTCGGTGTCACAGCCTACTCACCGACCAAGCTTTCATGAATCCCGCGCTCCTCCTTGGGTTGTTGTTGTTGGTCGCGGCGGGCTGGCTGGTGGGGATTTACAACCGCCTTGCCACCCGGCGCAACCGCTGGCGCAACGCCTTTGCCCAGATTGACGTGCAGCTTGCCCGACGTCACGCGCTCGTCCCGTCACTGGTGGAGTCGGTCAAGGGCTACGCCCAGCATGAGCGGGCGACCTTCGAAGCCGTGGCTGCGGCCCGCGCGGCCGCCACCGCCGCAGCCCGCGCGGCGGAAGGGCATGTGGGCGAGCGCACGGCGATGCAGGCACTGGGTGGAGCCGAGGCCGAGCTGGGCCAGTCGCTGACGCGGTTGCTGGCCATCGTCGAGGCGTATCCCAATTTGAAGGCTGCGGCCCAAACCCAGCAGCTCATGGACGAGCTGGCCACCACGGAGAACCGCATCGCCTTCGCGCGACAGCACTACAACGACTCGGTGATGCACTACAACACGGTGCGCGAGCAGGTGCCCGCCAACCTGGTGGCGGCGCTCGGGGGCTTCGCGGCCGCCGCGCTGCTGGAGTTTCGTGAGGCGGAGCGGGCCGTCCCGCACATCTAGCCTGCCCAGCGGATGGACTTCTTCGACCATCAAGAAGCAGCGCATCGGCGCTCGGGGTGGATCCGGTGGCTCTTCGTGCTCGCCATTGTGTCTGCGTGCGCGGCGATGTGCCTGATCGTGTTCGTGGTCTATGCGGCGATGAGCCTCGTGGCCACCTGGGGCACCGGAGACGCCGTCCCCAATCCGGGGCACTACCGGTTTCTCCCCATCCCACTCTGGCAGCCGCAACTGTTCGCGTGGACCAGCGGTGCGACGGCGCTGTTCATCCTGATCGCGAGCTGGTGGCGGATGCGGCAACTCTCCGCTGGCGGGCCCGCCGTGGCAAAGCTCCTGCAAGCCCCGCGCATGAACCCGGCCTCGCCCCGGCGCGAGGAACGCCTGCTGGTGGATGTGGTGGAAGAGATGGGACTGGCCGCCGGCATTGCCGCGCCGGCGATCCACATCCTGCGGGGCGAGCATGGGCTGAACGCATTCATCGCCGGGCACGGCCCCGCGGACGCCGCATTGTTCGTCACGGAGGGCACGCTCAAGTGCCTGAACCGCGACGAGCTGCAGGCCTTGGTGGCGCACGAGTTCAGCCACCTGCTGCGGGGCGACATGCGTTTGAACCTGAACCTCCTCGGGCTGGTGCACGGGTTGTTCGCGCTCTACCTCTTCGGAGAGCAATTGATGTCGCCCGAATGGCACGCACGTCGGCATCTCGAGGGGGATGTAAGGACGGGCGGACTGCATCCGACCATGCGGAAGGCCACGCATCCGCTGTTGGACATGCTGGTGAGCACGTTCGGCAGCCTGTTCCTGTTCGTGCCGTGGGTGGCGGGCTTCGTGATCGGGGTGGTGGGGTGGAACACGGCGTTCTTCGGCCGGGTCATCAAGGGCTGGGTCGCCCGCGAACGAGAATTTCTGGCCGACGCTGACGCGCTGCAGTTCACGCGCCATCCTGAGGCGCTGGTCGCCGTGCTGGCCGCGGCCAATGCCTGGCCACAACACGGCGTGCTGCGGACCCGCGAGGCCGAGAGCTTCAGCCACATGTGCTTCCTGCGGGTGCTGCCGGATGAGGCAAGCTGGATGGTCGCCACCCATCCGCCCGTGCCCGAACGGATTCTGCGCGTCGAGCAGATGGGCGCGCGCATTGTCGGCATCCGGACGCCACGCCGCGAACCACCCACTGCGGCTGATGAACCCATTCCCATGCCGGCCGCTCCGCGCAATCCCGCGCCAGCGACAGTTTCCGCCGCCTCGTTGCTCGCGCAAACCGGCCTGCCCGTCAGCCAGCACCTTGCGTGGTCGGCCAGTTGGCTTCAGAGCCTCAACTCGGAGCTGCGCGAAGCCGCGCACGCTCCAGCCTCTGCCGAAGCGCTTGTCTGCC
>CAIPBN010000486.1 GCA_903863315.1 uncultured Verrucomicrobiota bacterium
CGCCGCAGGCCTTCCTCGTAGGCGGTGGGCTTGAGCGGGCCGGTTTCGAGGGTGTCGAGTTCGGCGACGGGGACTTTGGTGTCGCGGGAGATGCGCTCGGCGAGGGAGGCGCGGAACTGGGGCTCGGTGAAGATGGCCTTCACTTCCTTCTCGCGAATGACTTTGAGCAAGGCGGCCAGGTATTTGGGCGATGGCTCCACGTTAGGGACTTCCTCGATGACGCCCACCAAGGCGAGGCCGTAGCGGCGCGTGAAATACGGGAAGGCATGATGGTAGGTGACGATGCGGCTTCCGTGGTAAGGTCCGAGCGCAAGACCGATTTCCTCATCGAGTTGGTGCAGGCGTTTGACCGCTTCAGCAGCGTTGGCTGCATAGGCCGGGGCGTTCGCGGGGTCGGTCTTTTGGAGGGCAACAAGGATGTTGGTGACAGCGTGGGCGGCCAGCCGGGGATCGAGCCAGGTGTGTGGATTGGGGCCGTCGCCATGGTCGTGGCCTCGCTCGCCGGGCAGATGGATGTGCGGAACAGCGGTGATGAGCTGGGCTTTGGTCAGGCCGGCGGTGGCTTCCACCACCGTGACGGTCTTGCTGCCCTTGGCGGCTTTGAGGGCTCTGGCCAGCCAGTCCTCCACGCCCAGTCCGTTGATAACGAAGAGTTGAGCGCCAGTGAGTTTGCGGAGGTCGCGCGGGGCAAACTGGTAGTCGTGCGGGCCGACATTGGCGGGTAGCAGATTCTCCAGTTCCACCAAGTCACCAGCTACTTGCGCGGTGAGGCAATACATTGGCAGGAAGCTGGTCAGGACCTTGAGCTTCGGGCGGGATTCAGCAGCGTGCAGGGGACGCAGCCCAAGCGCGACACACACCACGAGCAGCAACCGGAAGGGGCGCGCCAATCTGCGCGGGCGATGGACTGGCAGGGTCAGGTGCATCGGGTGAGGATAGCGGGCTGGTGTTCCTTATGCAAAAGCTTTGCAGGATTGGAAAACAAAAAGCCCGCCCGGCCGGTGGCCGGGCGGGCGGGTGGGAAGGCGGGTTACTTCATCAGCAGCATCTGGCGCGCCCGCTTGATGGCGGTGGTCATGCGGCGCTGGTAGTGTGCCGGCAGGCCGGTGTATTTGCGCGGCAGGATGCGGCCGTTGTCCGTGACGAACTGCTTGAGCAGGTTCACGTTCTTGTAGTCGAGCGCGTCCACGGTGAAGTCGATTTTCGGCTTCGGACGGGGCGTGCGGCGCTCGGTCGTGCGCCCTTTGGCGTCTTTCTTGTCGGTGTTGGTCTTGCGGGGCATAGGTGATTATTTGATTTCGCGGTGCAAGGTGTGGCGGCGGAGGGCCGGGTTGTATTTCTTTTTCTCCACCTTTTCCTGCTGGAGTTTTTTATTGCGCGACGTTTGGTAACGGGAAGGAGACTTGCCTTCCTTACGCGCTTCGGTGCATTCGATGGTTACAATTTCGCGGGCCATATAAATTTTCTATTACTCCTTTTCCTTTGCGGGCTTTTCGTCGGCTTCCTCGACATCGCTGTCGTCAATCTCTGCGGTGCTGGTGGCCTCCATGGTGCCGAGGGCACCGAGGCGCTTTTGGCGAAGGGCGCCTTCACGCTCCAACTGGGCTTGCGCTTCCAAGGTGAACCGGGTCCATGGGATCGCCTCCAGCCGGGCCTTGGGGATGGGCTTGGAGGTCAGCTCGCAGACACCGTAAGTGTTCTTCTCGATCCGTTTCAGGGCTTCTTCAATCTCGTAGATGGCGTCCTGGTCTGAGGAGAGCAGGCTCAAAGCGAAGTCGCGGTCAAAATTGTCCGTGCCGGAATCGCCCATGTGCAGGCTGTAGCTCTCCATCTGGGTGGCGGACTCCTTGGCCAAGCCGTTCATCTGGAGGCGCAGGCGTTCCCGCAGGGAGAGCAGGGTGTTGTAGTAGCCCTGCCACTCCAGCTTGATCTTCAGTTTGCCGCTGGGCGTCCATACCACGGTGGACTGCGCCTGCTTCTGAGGAGATGATTTGCCGAGAATAGCCGCCAAGGTTGCCGAGCCCACGGTTTTGCCGCCGGACTTGGCCGGCTTTTTGGAGGCCGCCGGTTTCGACTTTGTCATTTTCGTATTGGTCACAGATTCTTGCTGAGCAAGCCCGTTTGTCGGGTGTGCGGTTGGCGCTCGGTCAACGCCGCAGAATCCGCCCGCCCGCAAAAGAGTGCGCGAATGTAGCAAAGGCGACTTTTTGCGCCACAAAAATTTTGAGCCCGGTTCCATCGGGGGATTCGGCGTGCGAAACCGCCTGCCGCAACCCGGTCAGGAAGGAGCGAAAAGGCGCGCTGTCGCATGCAGGGAACCGAGGCGTGCTTGGTGCATGTGGAGCGTTGGTTCACAGAACATTGGCCGCCAGTTCGGCCAGTTCGGAGCGCTCACCGCGCTGGAGCTCGACATGCGCAGCGATGGGGTGATCGCGGAATTTGCTGACGATGTAGTTGAAGCCGTTGGAGGAGCTGTCCACGTAGGGGTTGTCGATCTGATAGGGATCTCCTGAGAGGACGATCTTGGTGCCGTTGCCCACGCGGGTGATGATGGTCTTCACTTCGAGCGGGGTCAGGTTCTGCGCCTCATCAATGATCATGAACTGGTTGGCGATGCTGCGCCCGCGGATGTAGCTGAGCGCTTCCACGACGATGGTGCCGGAGCGGAGCAGATCACCGCTGCGCCGGTGCTCGTTGCCCATATTCAGGTCACTGAGGAGTTCGAGCGCGTCGTGGATGGGCTGCATCCACGGGCCGAGTTTTTCCTCCAGCGATCCCGGCAGGAAGCCGAGCTCCTTGCCCATCGAGATGGTCGGCCGGGCGACGACGAGTCGGCGGAATTCCCGGTTCACCACGGTGCGTTGCAAACCTGCCGCCATGGCCATGAGGGTCTTGCCGGTGCCGGCCTTGCCCATCAGCGTGACGAGCTTGATGCGGTCATCGAGGAGGGCGTCGAAGGCGAAATGTTGTTCCCGGTTCCGGGGTTTGATGCCCCAGACGCCTTCCTTGGTGTCGCACAGCGGCACCAGCTTTTTGCCGGTGGCATCGACCTTGGCCAGCACAGTGCGCTTCTGGTTTGGGGTCTCCAGCAGCGTGCAATACTCGTTGGGGAAATACTTGGTGTCGGCGGGCAGGGCCAGTTCGTTGTGCGTGCGAAACTGAGCAATCTGCTCGGGCGTCACCGCCAGTTCCACCTTGCCCGAATACAAGTCCTGCAGGCGGACGCGATCGGTTTCGTAGTCCTCGGCCGCCAGGCCATGGGCATCCGCCTTGATGCGCAGGTTGATGTCCTTGCTGACCAGCACCGTGGCGCGCTCGGGGCTGGCCTGTTTGACGAGCAGCGCCTGGGCCAGAATGCGGTTGTCCACGTTCTGCACGCTGCTGTGGACGACTGTTGCCCCGCCTTTGCCGTCCTGCAAAAGGATGCGCAGTCGGCCGCCGTTGGAGAGTGCCACGCCTTCGCTCAGGCGCCCGGTGCCGCGCAAGCTGTCCAACATGCGGGAGACCATCCGGGCGTTCTGGCCCAGCTCGCTCGGATCACGTTTGAAGCGGTCGATTTCCTCCACCACCTCGATGGGCAGGAGCACGTGGTTCTCCTTGAAGTTGAGCAGGGAGTTGGGGTCGTGGAGCAGGACGTTGGTGTCGAGTATGTAGTTTTTCACAGCAGGATCCGGGCTTGCGTTTCGTGCGGTCTCGCGCGGCGATTTGGCTGGGGCGGAGGGAACAGTGGGCAGGGCAGGCATCAGCCGGGAAAGTCAGCGAGCCGGACCTTGCTCATGCGCTCATGCCAGTTGTGCAGGCGAGCGTGCGGGGCGGGCAGGCGGTAGTGGCCGGAGGCGAGGAAGTTTCCCAGCATGCCGTAAAGGTCGAAGTCCACAAAGCGCGGGCGGGCATCCAGCAGGAAGGGGCGCTCGATCAGCATTTGTTCGTAAGGCTCCAGCCCCATTTCAAGCTGGTGCAGCAGCTCCGCCTGCTCGGCCCGCCAGCGTGCGAGGCAGCCGCGGCCGAACTTTCGCTCCTTGTGTCGCACGAAAGCCAGGTGCTCCCGCGCAGGAATGAACTCCTTGTAGTAAATGTCGTTGAGCTTGAACCCGAGCCCCTCGATTTGGTCCTCAAGGTTCCGCCAGAGCAGCGTTTGCAAGCCGGCCCAGCGGTCGGGAAACAACCCCAGCTTCAGCCGCTTGTCCAGGTGCTCGGCAATGGCCTGCGTGTCCTCTCCGGGCTCAAAGATCACCTGCCGGCCATCGCGCAGCACGGGGACTTGGTAAGACTGGCCGCGGGTGACTTTCCAGACGAGGGAGCGGTCCGTGTTGGGGATGTTGGTGGTTTTGAATTCGACTCCCGCGAACTCCAGAATGCTCCGCTGCACGATGCAGAACGGACTCCACGGAAACTGGATTAGTTCGATCATTCGGCCTGAGGCGACGGCACCGTCAACATGTGAGCGCGGAAGGTAGGTTTGCCCACCGGGCGAGACAAGCCGAAGTTTCGTGACGATTGCGTGAACGCGGACACGCCTCGTGCCGGGCATTGCCTGACGGCGGCAGTTACTTTATCCAAGCACTCATGACGCCTGCCAACACCCTCACCCAGCTCAGGCTGTGCCTTTGTCTTTTGACAGTTTCCACGCCGGTGCTCCAGGCGGAGGACTGGCCGCAGTGGCTGGGGCCGCGGCGGGATGCGGTCTGGCGCGAGACCGGCATCGTGGAGCAATTCCCCGCGGGCGGCCCCAAAGTCCGCTGGCGTGCACCGGTGAATCCCGGCTTCTCCGGTCCTGCGGTGGCCGGTGGCCGGGTGTTTGTTACCGATCGTCAGCTTGCCTCAGGGGCGAAGAACAACGACGAGGATCCGTTTGATCGCAGTGTCGTGCCGGGCACCGAGCGCGTGCTGTGTCTCGACGAGCAGACGGGCGAGGTTCGATGGCAGCACCGCTACAATGCCGCTTACGGAGTCAGCTATAACTCCGGCCCCCGTGCCACGCCCGTCGTCGCGGACGGCAAGGTCTTCACGCTTGGCACCGAGGGAGACTTGCACTGCCTCAGTGCCAGCGAGGGCAAGGTCATCTGGTCCCGTGAGTTGAAAAAGGATTTTGGCGTGAAGACTCCCCTGTGGGGCTTTGCCGCGCATCCGCTGCTTGATGGGGACAAGCTCATCTGCCTCGTCGGCGGCAAGGGTTCCGTGGCCGTCGCTTTTCACAAGGACACCGGGAAAGAGCTCTGGCGGGCGCTTTCCTCGAAGGAGCCCGGCTATGCGCCGCCCGTCATCATCGAGCACGCTGGCCGGAGGCAGTTGATCATCTGGCATGCCGAGGCGCTCAACGCCCTCGATCCCGAAACTGGCAAGGTGCTGTGGACCATCCCCGCGCCCATCCGCCAGGCCGTTTCCATCACCATGCCGCGCCAGTTGGGCGATCTGCTCTACGTGTCCTCCTTCTACAACGGCTCCATGATGGTGCGCCTCGATTCCCGTTCGCCTGGAGCGTCGGTTCTCTGGCAGACCAAGAAGATCAGCGAGAAGGACACCACGCACTTGAACGCGCTGATGACGACTCCATTCCTCGAAGCCGGCCACATCTACGGTGTCTGCAACCATGGCCAGTTCCGGGGCCTGCGCGCTGACACCGGCGCGCGGGTCTGGGAGAACACCGCCCTGCTCACTCGCGGCGAGGAACTGGAGTGCGCCACCGCCCATCTGGTGAAGAATGGCGACCGTTTCTTCCTCAGCCACGAGAACGGCGATCTTCTGATCGTGCGCTTGAGCCCCGCCGGACCGCAGGAGCTCAGCCGCTGCAAACTTATTGCGCCGACACTTTCGTATCAGGGACGCGACGTGGTGTGGGCCCATCCCGCCTACGCCAACGGCCACATCTTCGCGCGCAACGACCGGGAGATCATCTGCGCGGACTTGCGCAAATAGCGGTGAGGCGCGGTAGCGCTGCGGCCCCAATCCTCCCCTTGCCGCCCTGATTCCGCTGGTTTACCACTTCCGCACTTTCGCACATGAAACCGCTTGTCCTGCTCCTCGTTGGTCCTTGGCTTGCCGTTTCGCTGGCTGCCGCTCCACTGCCGCAGCCGAACTTCCCCGCCGCGCTCAACGAGACCATCACCAACCTCTCCGCCTTCATCCGGGTGGACACGGTGAACCCGCCCGGCAACGAGACGCGCGGCGCGCAGTTCCTCAAGGCGATTCTCGACCGCGAGGGCATCCCTAGCGAGATCCTCGCGCTCGAGCCCGCACGCGGCAGTCTCGTCGCGCGGCTCAAGGGCAACGGGAAGAAGAAGCCGCTCCTGCTCATGGGCCACACGGATGTCGTCGGCGTCGAGCGTGAGAAGTGGACCGTCGAGCCGTTCGCCGGGATTGTGAAGGACGGCTGGATATACGGACGCGGCGCGCTGGACGACAAGGGCATGACCACCGCGTTCCTTGAAATCTTCCTGCTGCTGCACCGCCACAAGGTGCCGCTCGACCGCGACATCATCTTCCTCGCGGAGTCCGGCGAGGAAGGCACCACGCATGTCGGCATTGATTTCCTTGTGCAGCAGCACTGGGATAAAATCGCCTGCGAATACGCCCTCAATGAGGGCGGGCGCATCCACGAGGTGAACGGCAAGGTCACTTATGTCGGCGTCTCCACCACGGAGAAGGTGCCACGGCCTTTCCTCATCTCGGCCAAGGGCACCAGTGGCCACGGTTCCCGCCCGCGCCCGGACAACGCCATCGTCCACCTCTGTGCTGCCGTGGCGAAGATTGGCGAATGGCAGGCTCCGATGCGCCTCAACGACACCACGCGCGAGTTCTTCAAGCGCCTAGCCACCATCAGCCCGGCGCAAGACGCCTTCGTCTTCACGCACTTGGAAGATCCCGCCGTTGGCGCGCTGGCGCAGGAGAAATTGCGGCTGAACTTCGGCACCTATCACGCGATGACGCGCACGACGCTCGTGCCCACCATCATCAAGGGCGGCTTCCGCATCAACGTCATCCCGGGCGATGCGCTGGCGCAGATTGATGTGCGCGCGTTGCCTGACGAGGACGTCGAGCGCCTCGCCGCCGCGCTGCGCAAGGTCATCAACGACCCGCAGATCGAGGTCGTCCCGCCCGTGGGTGGCCGCCCCACGGCTCTGCCTTCCCGGCACGACAACGAGATGTTCGGTGCGCTGGAGCGCTCGCAGAAACGCCTGTTCCCCGGGGCCATCACGATGCCGATGATGGTCGTGGGCGCGACCGACTCCGCCCAGCTCCGCGCCAAGGGCGTGCAAGCCTACGGCGTCGGCACTGTGTATGCGGACAAGGAAGTCACCGGCATGCACGGCAACGACGAGCGCATCAACGCCAAGGGCCTTGGCCAGTTCACGGAGTTCATCTGGCAGGCGGTGACGGATGTGGCGGCGGCGAAGTGAACGATGAATTTCCATCCGCCAGCGCGGCCAACGTCTCGAATGATGTCTTCCGGCACGGCGTCCATTTTCCGCCCATGAAACCGTCCTTATCCGCTCCCGGCATGAAGCGCCGTTCGTTCATGGTGGCCTCCACGCTGGGACTCGCGGGTTTGAGCTTCGGCAGTTCTGGTGGTGGCACGGCTGCGGTCACGCCCCGGCGCAAGCCAGCCAAGTCCACGATTCTCTTCTTCCTCTGCGGCGGCTCCTCCCACATCGACATGTGGGACATGAAACCCGAGGCCCCGTCGGAATACCGTGGGGAGTTCCGGCCCATCCGCACCTCCGCGCCCGATCTGCGCATCTGCGAGCATCTGCCGATGACCGCCAAGCAGGCGCATCATCTGACGCTGGTTCACGGCATCACCGATTTCGGGCGCGCCACCGGGGATCACCACGCGGGCTATTACTACAATCTCACCGGCCACGCGCCGGACGATACCTTTCGCCAGCAGGGCAACGATCGCCGGCCTTACCCGACGGACTGGCCCTACATGGGCTCGGTCATCGGGGCCAAGCGTCCGCCGCACGCCAAGATGCCGCAGGTCATCACGCTGCCGTTCAAGCCCAGCCGTGCGCCTTACACGCGGCCGGGGCAGTTTGCCGGCCGGCTGGGCATGGAGTTTGACCCGTTCTTCGTGGCCGGGAACCGCGAGCAGCCGCTCCGCTTCACCGCGCCCACGTTGTCGCTGGACGCCAGCCTCACGGCCGGACGCATGGGCGACCGGCGCACCTTGCTGGACGCGGTGAACGCCGCGCGGCGTGAGCTGGACCACGAGGCGGTGGTGAACAATTACGTGCGCCAGCAGGAACGGGCTTTCTCCCTGCTTGCTTCGAGCGAGACGGCGGGTGCGTTCGACATTGCCAGTGAAAAGCCGGCGACCGTGGAGCGCTATGGCCGGACCATCAACGGCACGGGCCTGCTGATGGCACGCCGGCTGGTGGAGGCGGGGGTGCCATTCATCACGGTCTTCTGGGCGGAGGACGACGAGGCGGTGGCCAAGAAGTGCCTCAGCGGCGGCGGCTGGGACACGCACGGCAACAACTTCAACTGCCTCAAAGAGAACCTGCTGCCGGAGTTTGACCGGGGCTTTTCCGCGCTGGTGGAGGATCTCCAGCAACGCGGGCTGCTGGACTCGACCCTGCTGCTCGTGACCAGCGAGATGGGCCGCAAGCCCAAGATCGGCGATCCACGCACGCGCGGCAAAGTCGCGCCGGGCCGTGATCACTGGACCGCTTGCATGAGTGTGGTGATGGCGGGCGGCGGCCTCCGGGGCGGCCAGGTTTTTGGCAAGACGGACGCTCGCGCCGAGTATCCTGCGGAGCTGCCCATCGGTCCCGAGGACATCACCAAGACCGTTTACCACGCGATGGGCATCGACAATCTGGAGGCCACCGATTTCCAGGGACGCCCCTACAACCTCCTCGAAGAAGGCCGGCCCTTGGTTGATCTTTTTGGCTGAGTTCCGCCCGTCCGCCGCAGATCGCCGTTGTCATCGGATGGCCGGCCGTTATCCTCCCCGCCATGCGCAGCCTCAATGGATTGACTGTCCTGCTCCTGCTCGCGTCCGCCGTGCTTGCCAACGCAGCCAGCGGCCGGGTGCTCAAGGTGCTTCCTCACTACTTGGATCAGAAGGGCCGGCACGCGCTTTCGCCCAGCCTCTTCGAGCGGGACGCTTATCAGGCCCACTTGCGCAAGCATCCCGAGGAGGTCGGTGGGCTGCGCTTCGACGTGCAGTGGTCTGCGTCCGGTGGCAAGACCCAGAACCTCCGCGTGCGGGTGGAGGCGCGGGGCGGCAAGGCCGGGGCGACCCAGCCGCTCGTCATCGAAACTCCCGTGAAATCTCGCTGGACCAGCGGCGGCTGGGCTGAACTCAAGCTGGACCCCGAGGCTTATCAACGGCTCAGTGGCCTCACCGGCTGGAGGGTGACGCTCTGGGATGGGGAAACCCTGCTGGCCGAGCAAAAGTCGTTTCTCTGGTAGGCCACTCGCCGTCCTCATCGCAACATGACCTCGCCGCGCAATCCCATCATCGTCGCCCTCGACGTGCCGCATTTGGAAACGGCGCTTGGCTTGGTGCAGCAGCTCGCACCGGCTGTGGGCGCGTTCAAGGTCGGCAAGGAGCTGTTCGTCGCCGCCGGACCCGAAATCGTGCGGCGCATCCGCGAGACGGGCGCGGCGGTCTTTCTGGATCTCAAGTTTCACGATATTCCCAATACCGTGGCCAAGGCCGTGGAGGCGGCCGTCCGGCTGGATGTGCAGATGCTCACCATCCACACCTCCGGCGGTCTGGCCATGATGCAGTCCGCCCAGCAGTCCGCCGAGGCCGCCGCGCTGCGCACGGGCAAATCCCAGCCTCTCATCTTGGGCGTCACGGTGCTGACCAGTCTCAACACGAACGATCTCGCGGAAGTCGGCATTCCCCACGACGTGGGCGATCAGGTCGAACGGCTTGCCAATTTGGCGGCGCTGGCGGGTTTGGGCGGGCTGGTTTGCTCGCCGTTGGAAATCACCCGGCTGCGGGAGTTCCTGCCTTCCAAGATCCAGCTTGTCACCCCGGGCATCCGTCCGGCGGACAGTGTGGCTGACGATCAGAAACGCACGCTGACGCCCAAGGAAGCGCTGGCCGCCGGGGCCAGTTGGCTGGTCATCGGCCGGCCGATCTGCGCGGCTCCGAATCCGCGCGCGGCGGCCGAGGCGATCCTTGCTTCGCTCTGAGGCTGAGGCGGGCGCTAAGGCCGGCCGATGCACCACAGGTGCTTCTGTGTGCGGATAAATATCTCCCCGTTGCTGATCGCGTGGGAGGAGTTCACCAGCGCGCCGTCCAGCGAGTTCACGCGGACCAGCTCGAACTTCGGGCTGGCCTTGAGCACGAGCGTCTCTCCGCCCTGGTTCAGGCAGAGGATGTGGCCGTCCACCAGCACCATCGAGGACCACGAGTCGCCCTTCTTGCCGCTGCCCTTCACCCGCTCCTGCCACAGCGACGCCCCGGTCTGGAGATTCAGGCATTCAGCGATGCCTTCAGTGTTAAGGATGAACACATGCCCGCCGGCAATGACGCCAGTGCCGAGCCGGTTCTTGGTGCGGACGGTCTGCCACAGGCGGTGCGTGGCGGTCACATCGCCGGTGCCACCGGTCTTCACCGCCAGGCTGGTGCCGAAAAATCCACCCATGCCCACAAGCACGCCTTCCCCGGCGATGGGCGAGCAGTAAACCAGCTCATTCAGCCCGTCGCAGTGCCAGAGCGGCCGGCCGCTGCGCGGATCGAAGGCGCGGACGAATTGCGGAAAGGTCTGGATGAGTTCGTCGCGCTGGCCGGCGCGCACGACGATGGGCGTGGTGAAGGTGCCGATCATCCCGCCGCGTTCCTGACCCTTGAAACCGTCGGTGCGCGGACGGGATTCAGGCGCGGGTTCTTTCGCCTCCCACAGCGTTTTGCCCGTCCGCTTGTCCAGTCCCAGCAGGCGGGCGTTGAGGCCCGGGCCGAAGTAGAGCACGCAGACGTCGCCATGAATGAGCGGGGAGGCCGCATAAGCCCACTCATGCTCATGCCTGCCCAAATCGCGCCGCCACAGTTCCTTGCCATTCATGTCCCAGCAGAGCAGCCCGGCCGAGCCGAAGAAGGCGATGACCCGTTCGCCGTCCGTCACCGGGGAAGCCGCGCAGTAGGGATTCTGGCCGTAGCGCTTTTCCTTCTCTGTCCAGGTGGTGCCCTGTTGCCAGAGCAGCTTGCCGTCGCGCCGGTTGAAGCACATCACCGTGCGGCCACCGGTGGCTTCGCGGGCCTGGGTGATGAAAACCTTGTCCTCCCACACCACGGGTGAGGAGTCGCCGGGCTCGGGCAGCTCGATCTTCCAACGCACATTCTCCGTAGCGCTCCAAGTAAGCGGGACGTTGCGCTCGGGAGAAGTGCCGTCGCCATGGGGGCCGCGCCAGGCAGGCCAGTTGGCGGCGTGCAACGACGGGGTGAGCAGGCCGAACATCTGGAGGACGACTGCAGCAGACAGTGTAAAGCGAGGGAGCAGTTGCATGGGCGGAGCGTAGCGGTGCGAAGCGTGCCGCGCCAAGCCGATTGGTGGGAGGGCCTTCGCTCCGCCGTCGATTGGGAACGGCAACGCCCTGCCCCCATACACAACCAGCCCCTGCTGCCTCCCTTGCCTTTTGAAGGCGTTTCCCTATCGTCCGCGCACGCACGATGCCAAGCCTCCGGGAAAAAATTGAAGCCAATGCTGCCAAGCGGCTGACCTTGCCCGCCGGACGGGAGCCGGGGCGGGAACTGGCGCGTTACAAGCAGTTCCTCAAGGTGGAGAGCGCCCGGCTCAAGATGCTGCATCACGCCGGCGGGGGCGGACGGGAAGTGTGCCGCGCCCGGGCCGAAGTGCTGGACGCGCTGCATCGGCACGTCCTCGCCACCCTGATCAACAACCTGCCCGAGGAGGCCCGCCGCAGCCTGCCTCGCTATGCGCTCGTGGCCATCGGTGGTTATGGGCGAGGCGAGCTCAACCCGCACAGCGACATCGACATCATGTTGCTGCACACCGGGGACACGGCGGCGGCGGCGCGCGGGCGGGTCCATCCCTTCATCAAGCTGCTCACCGAGCCCGGGGGGTTGCTCTACACGTTGTTCGATCTCGGGCTGAAGGTGGGCTATTCGGTCCGGAACATGGACGACTGCGTCACGGCCGCCAACGAGGACATGCAGTCCAAGACGGCCTTGACCGAGGCCCGTTTCCTCTGCGGGGACGAGCTGCTTTTCCGCGACATGCAGTCTGTGGTGCTGGCGCGCTGCGTGCGGGAACACGAGGAGGCTTACATCGCCGCGCGCATCGCGGATCAGGAATCCCGCCGGCAGAAATACGGCAACTCCTCGCTGATGCAGGAGCCCAACATCAAGAACGGCTGCGGCGGGCTGCGCGACTTCCAAAACCTGCTCTGGGTGGCCTACTTCACCAAGGACCGGCCCCGGCAGCTCGGCGATCTCCAGAAAAAGGGCTACCTCAGCGATGCCGAGCGCCGCCAGTTGGAGGCGGCCTATGACTACCTGCTGCGCACGCGCAACGAGCTGCATTACCTCACGAACCGCGCGGGTGATGTGCTCACCAAGAGTGTCCAGCCGGCCGTTGCGCACGGACTGGGCTACACCGACCGTTCCCCAAGCCGGCGGCTGGAGCGCTTCATGCGGGACTATTACATCCACGCCCGCAACATCGATCTCATCACCCGCACAGTGGAACGCCGGTTGTCGCTGCGCCCCAAGGTGCCGCGGCTGCCCTTCTTGGCGAAGCTCCTGCCCGCCCGCCGGAAGCAGCCCGACCCGGTGGTGGACGGTTTCCGCCTCATCGAAGGCGAGCTGCAGCACGAGTCCCCGTCGGTCTTCCGCGATGATCCGCGCCGACTCATGCGGGTCTTTCTTTACGGGCAGCAGCGCGGTGCCCGCCTGCATCCGGACACCGCCCAACTGCTCCGGGGCGAGCTGCGCCTCGTCGATTCGGCCTTCCTGCGGGACGATCACGTGCATGAGAGCTTCCGCGAGATTCTCGGCCAGCGCGGCAATGTGGCGCCCGCGCTGCGGGCGATGCACGAGGTGGGTTTTCTCGGCAAGTATATGCCCGAGTTCGGCAAGCTGACGTGTCTGGTGCAGCACGAGTTCTTCCACATCTACACCGCCGACGAGCACACCCTCATGTGCGTGCAGCGGCTGGATGACATCTGGGCCGGCCGCGTGGTGAACGCCGCGCCTTACCGGGAGCTCTTCGAGCAGGTTGAGCGTCCCTTCATCCTCTATCTGGCGCTGCTGCTGCACGATTCCGGCAAGGCCAAGCAGGGCCGCCATCACGAACGGGACAGCGTCGAGCTGGCGCGGCGGGTTGCTCGTCGGCTGCGGCTCGACGGCACCACGAGCCACATTCTGGAACTGTTGGTCGAACACCATCTGGTGATGGTGCAGATCTCGCAACGCCGCGATCTGGACGACCCGGCGGTGATCCGGCACTTCGCCGCGTTGGTGCAGACAACGCGCACATTGACCAAGCTGACCCTCCACACACTTGCGGATTCGCTCGGCACGAGTGACAAGCTTTGGAATGGCTTCAAGGACAGCCTACTCCTGAACCTCCATCGCAAGACGCTCGCCGAGATGAGCGGAGCGACCACCTTCATCCGTGCGGAGCAGCGCGAGCGCGAGCTGTTGTTTGAAGAAGTAATCCGACTCCTGCCCGAGACCATACAACTGGGCGAGGTGCAGGCGCATTTCGGTTCACTGCCCGCGCGATATTTTCTCGTCCACAACGCGCGCGAAATCGTGGCGGATCTGCTGCTGACCAACCGGTTCATGCGCAATCTGCTGGGCGACGATCCACAGGTCTCGCTCGCGCCCGCGATCGAGTGGAGTGACGAACCGGACCGCGGCTGTTCGCGCGTGAAGGTATGCACCTGGGACCGCGCCGGCCTGTTCAGCAAGCTCGCCGGCTCCTGCACGGCTGCCGGCATGAACATCCTCAGCGCGCAGGTCTTCACGCGCACGGACCGGATCATCCTGGACACCTTTGATGTCACCAGCGCCCGCAGCGGACTGCTGGCCACCGCCGAGGAAAAGGAGAAGTTCAACCAGTTCCTGGGCAAGGCGCTGCTGGGCCCCTTGGATTTTGACCCGCTCATCGCCAAGCAGAAGGTCACCAATCCCATGTTCCAGTCCTTTTCCGGTGAGCGCATCGCCACGGAAATCGCGTTCGACAACCAGAGCGCCGACACCCGCACGGTCATCGAGGTGCAGACCGAGGACCGCGTTGGACTGCTTTACACGCTGTCCCAGACGCTCAGCGAGCTGGGCTTGGACATTTACGTCGCCAAAATTAGCACGGAGATGGGTGCTGCCGTGGACAGCTTCTACGTCAGTGAGTTGAACGGCGACCGCATCGTTTCCCCCGTTCGCCAGCACACCATTGAAGCCCGGCTGCGCACCGCGCTCCTGAACTTGGACCAGCGCGCCGGCTTGGTGGCGACGCGCGGGAAGTGATGAACGCGCGGCCGCACCGGGGTTGCCCTGCAAAGTCCCCGTGTCCGCCCTCGCCGACGAATTGCAAGGCGCGGCTCAGGCGAAAACGCGTTTCAGATACTCGATGCTCTTCGTTGCGATGACTTCCGGGCCTTCGGTGAAGTCGAACACCTCCACCGACACGTAGCCTTCATAGCCGACCTCCTTCAGCGCGGCGGCGATGGGCTTGAAGTCCACGTCGCCAAAGCCCGGGCCCTTCATGTTCACGTCGTTGGCGTGGAAGTAGCCGAAGTGGCCCTTGCTCTCGCGGATGATCTGGGGCACCGGCTTGGCCTCGGAGGACATCGCCTTCACGTCGAGGATGACCTTGAAGTTCGGTGAGTTGAGCTGCTGAATGAACTTGATGCCGTCTGCGGCTGTGTTGATGAAATTCGTCTCCGCCGGGGCCAGCGGCTCGAAGCAAATCGTCACGCCGCGATCCTCCGCGCGCTTCACCGCGTCGCGGAACACGTCCGTGGCCCAGGTCCAGGCCTGGTCGAAGGTCACACCCGGCATCACGTTGCGCTGCTTGGGCGAGCCCACCACGATGATGCGTCCGCCGAAGTCCGCGCAGCAGTCCACCAGATCGCAAAAATACCGCGCGGTCTTGGTGCGGACCGCCGCGTCCGGGTTGGTGAGATACATGCCCTCGGCCTTCACCAGCACCCAGTGGATGCCGGAGATCGCGATGCCGGCGCGCGCCGCCGCGTCCTTGATGCGCGTCCGCTCCGGGGCGGAAATCTCCGTGACGTAGTTGGCCAGGGTGAAGGGCGCGATCTCGACCGCGTCATAGCCCGCCTTCGCCGCGTAGGCGAACGTGTCCTCAATTTTCCAGCCTTGAAATATCTCGTTGCAGATGCCGAATTTCATGGTGCCGATTAAGTCGCGGCAGGACCAGTCAGGGCAAGACAATCGTGGGCGTCAACTGCGTGAGTTTTGAAAACGTGCATGCGCTTTCCTCAGTTGAACTGACCAATCAGGGCATCGCCACCAACCGCCTGTCGCTGCCGTCGCTGCCGTCGCTGTGCGGTTATTTCAGTGCGGCCGACTGCCACACGCCGGGCTTGCCGGTGGCGGACTCGGTCCAGAAGGCGCGGTAGCCGCCGGCCACGGCGATGACGCGCGGGTAGGCGGCGTTGATGCCTTTGGCAGACAGTTGCTTGGGTTCGGACCAGGCTTTGCCGCCATTGGCTGAGGTCGAGGCGAAGACCGCGCTTTCGCCGTCGCCCACGCGGTCCCACACAGCGGCGAGGCTTTGGCCGCCGGAACTGGCCAGATCGCCGCGCCGGGCGTCGGCGTCACCAATGCGTTGCGGGGCGGACCACGACTGGCCGCGATCCTCGGAGACGAGATGGTAGGCGCCGCTGTGCCCGGTCGCGCCGGTCCAGACCAGGGCATGGAGCGCGTCGCCGCGCACGGCGAGTCCGCCGCCCACGTGCGGGCAGCCGGTGAAGTCCCAGTTAAAGCGTCCGACTTTGGCGGGATCGCTCCAGCGCGCGCCACCGTCCGTCGAGGCGATCAAGGACATGTCGCGCGGCAGCTTGTCGCGGTAGAGCGTGTAAACCGAACCGTCGCCGCCCAGCGCCAGGGTGTTCCAGCAGCACTCGCACGTTTCGGACTTGAGCGTGATGTTCCTGGCCCATGACTTGCCGCCGTCCTTCGAGTGCGCGTAGCGGAGACCTTGCTTGCCATCGCGGCTGTCGAGCCAGACGAGGTGGAACGTGCCGGCCGCGTCCGCGGCGATGTCCACGAACCCGTGGCCGGTGGTGAGATTGTCATCGGCGGGATTCGGGCCGGGCTGCCAAGTCACGCCGCCGTCCTCGGAACGCGCGGTGGTGATCGGGCCGCTCCCGAAGAGCCCGGTCCCGGCCGTGCCCCACAAGGCGATGAGCTGCCGGCCCCGGGCGGCGAGTTGCGCGTCCATGCCGCGGTGCGGGGATTTTGGTGCGGTCGCCCCGGCATCCACGCGGGTGGCGGTGGACCAGCTTGCGCCGGCGTCGGTGGAGCGTTGATGGAGCAGCACCGGCGGCTGGCCGGTGGCGTTGTAAGCAGCCAGCAGCAGATGCAGCGTGGAACCGTCCGCATAGACATCGAGGCTTTCCACGCCGAGACGCACAACGGACTTCATGGCGGGTTTGGCCGCGTTGGTGCCGCCATGAGAACCATGGCCGGCGTGCGCGGCGGCAGCCGGGTCGGCTGGTGGCGGGGCAGGGGACGTGGGCGGGGCGGGCTTGGGGTTGCAGCCGGTGAGAGACAGCGCAGCAAGCGCGCAGAAGAGGGAGACGAAAGGCTTCATGGTGTGATGGTTGGGGCCGGGGTGGAATGTGTGTTCGATGGAAGGGAAAGGGCTTTGCGCATCTCGGTGACGAGCGCGTCCGTGAGGTTGCCGCTGACGGGATAGATCATCTGGACCGCTCCGGTGACGTCCACGATGATGGTGCGGAAGTTGTGATCGATCTGCGCGCCGTTGCGCTGGAGGGTGAAGCCGAACGACGCCGCGAGGTCCGTGATTTGTTCCCGCGCCCCGGTCAGGAACGTCCAGCGCGCCGGGTCGTAATGATGACGTTGCGCGTAGGCGCGCAGGACGGCCGGCGTGTCGAACTCGGGGTCAATCGTGAAGGAAAGAAAATGCCAGTTGGTGGGGAGCGTGCGGTCGGCGGCGAGCTTGGGCAGGGCTTCGGAAAAGTTTTGGGAAAGGCGCGGGCAGTAGTCCGGAATCGGGCAGCGCGTGAAGATGAACGTGATGGCCAGCGCCTGGCCGCGAAATTGTCCCAGCGTCACGGCCTGGCCCAGTTCGTTGGTGAACCTGAGCTCCGCCCGCGAAGGCGCAGCGGTGGCGGGCGATGCGGATGACGCGGGGGCGAGCGAGCTGATTGCCGTGGGATCAGCTTTTCGCAGCGTGTGAATCCAGTGGGTGTCTGCGGTGACGGTGAGCTGGAAGGTGATGGTGTCGCCCACCCGCAGGTGGCGCAGCTCATTGGTGTCCCGCACTTCCAGCGGCATCGTCATCTTCGGCATGTAGCCGGGGATTTCGTCGTGCTCAATGACGACGCGGGGACCGGCGGCGGGCAGCTCACGGATCACGCCTCGGGCGGAGTATTCGACCGACGGAGCGGTGGGGGAGACGGGCGAAGGCGTGTTGCGCTGGCACGCGGCGGCGAGCATGAAGGGAAGCAGCAGCCAAGCAATCTTGGGTGGCTGCTTGATGGGGACCGATGTCAGGAGGCGGGTTGCAGTTCGCGCGACCCAATCCCATTCCCCATGTCGGCGGCTGTCCGGGTTCGGCTGTGCGAGCGGGGTTGCCGCGAGGGGAAGGCGCTGGGGCATCGGGATTGGCACCGCCAAGCGCCCGCGCCACGCCGATCCGACATCGGCGGGCGCGGGGTTGGCCCAGGGGCAACGACAAGTCACCGGGCCGGGTCGGCGGGACTTACTTCTTGGCGGGCTTGAAGTCGGTGTGGCAGGCCTTGCAGTTCACGGCGGCCTTGAACTTGTCGGCTGCGCCGGCCTCGCCCTTGTCGAGCGCGGCGGTGGCGGCCACGAGGGCGTCGCAGAGCTGCTTCCACTTGGCGGCGTCACCCTGCGGCGGCTTGGCGGCGGCCATGGCGGTGTAGGCGGCAAGCATGCCCTTGATCTCTTCCTTGCTGGCCTTGCCTTCGCTGGCCTTCTTGCAGACGGGGTCGGTGCCCTTGGGGGCGGCGTTGTATTTCTTCATCGCCTCCTTGATGGGGTTGCTCTTGGCGTCGGCGGCGGTTAGGCCGGTGATGCACAAGCCAAAAGCCACAGCCAATACGGCGGTGGCGCGCAATGCGGTTTTGGTGGTTTCTTTCATGTTAGGAACTAGGTGCAGTGTGGTGTTGTGGTCACCCTGGCGCGGCTGGTAGGCCGACACCGGGGATTCATTCCGGCATTGGATGAAAATTGACCGCCGCTATTCGACAACTGCAAGGTGTCATGGGGTAGGTAGCTTCGGCATGGTCACCCCAGCAGCTTGAGCCAGCGCGTCGGCGAGTTCGACTGCTTTCCACGTATTGCCATCAAACTGCCGGTGGATGCGCCCGGTGGAGTCGAGGACGACGGTGCGGAGGTTGTGGGAAATGCTGCTGCCTTCGCGTGCGTATTTCAGGTCGAGCGGCGAGGCGATTTGGGCCAGTGCGTTCGTGCTGGCGGCGGCGTAGAGCCAGCGGTCGGGATTCGTGCCGCGATAGTTGCGGGCGTAGTTCGCGAGCACGGGCGGCAAGTCGTAGTCGGGGTCGAACGAGATGGAGAGGAACTGCCAGTTGGTCGGCGCGTTGGGGCGGTTGAGCAGGAGTTCGCGGGCTTCCCTGAAGCGATTGCCCATGCGCGGGCAGAAGTCCGGCAGCGGGCAACGAGTGAAGATGAAAGTGAAGGCCAGCGCACGGCCGCGGAAGTCGGTAAACTTCACGGTGCGCCCGGTCTCGGTGAGCAGTTCAGCGTCGAGCATCAGGTCGCCGGGCTGCAGTTCGCGCAGCTTCGGCGTGAGCGCGGCTTGGTGGGAGGACGGCGGCTCGGGCACCAAGGCGGAGGCGGCTTTGACGCGGCGCAGGGATTCAATCCAGTGCGTGTCGGCGTCCGCGAACAGGGTGAAGGTGATTTCGTCGCCGACGTTGAGCCCGGCCAACTCGTTGGTGTGCCGCACGGTCAGCTCCATCGTCATCTTGGGCATGTAGCCGGGGATTTCCTCGTGGCGGATGACGGCTTTGTCACCGCCGGGCAGCTCGCGGACGACGCCGCGCGTGGGGTAGGAACGTGCCGGCACGTTGGTGGCAGCGGGGGCGACCTGGGGCTTTGCGGGCGGGGATGTTGGCTGCGGGTCACCACAACCGCCGAGCGCCACCGCGGCGAGCAGGGAGATAAAGCCAGCTTTCATAGGTTAGCCTTTTCTTTCCGGAGCTCATGCAGTGCGTGGAGGACGTCCGCGCTGACGGTCGGGGCGAGGCCGTTGAAATAGTGGCGCACCGCGCCGGAGCGGTCCACGAGCGCGATGGCGTAGTGCTGGCGGAAGCCGGCGGAGGGCTGGTCCACCAACGCGGGGTCGCGGGACAGGAAGCTGGCTTCGATGACGCGGTGAATCTCGGCCTTCTCGCCGGTGAGCAGGAACCAGTGCTGCGGGTCGGCGTTCCACCGGCGGGCGAATTGCGCGAGAACCGGCGGCTGGTCGGTGCGCGGGTCCATGCTAAACGAGATGATCTGCACGTCCCCGGCAGCCGCAGTTGCGGTCTGCACTTGTTCAAGTCGGCGGCTAATCTCGGTGCAGGTGGCCGAGCAACTGGTGAACAGAAAGCTCACCACGAGAAATTTCCCCTGTAGGTCGGCGTGCGTGACGGGGCGTCCATCCCAGTTCACGAGGGAGAACGGCACGAGCTTGCGGGCGGCGGAGGGCAGTTCGGGCATCGGGACGTGGATGGGCGGTCGGCGCAGGAAGGCAGTGACCAACACCATCCCCAGGGCGAGCAGGACAATGACCGAGAGGAAGATGGCGATTTCGCGCGTGACGGGGTCGCGCGGCCGGCTGGCAGGGGCCGCTGGTGGAGTCATGGCTTGACTAGCGCGCCCTTGAAGCCTGCTTCTCGGATAACTTTGAGCAGCTTCGCGGTGGCGACACGGTTAGCGTCGAAGGCCACGACGGCGGTGGAGTTGGTCAGGCTCACGGTGACGCGGGCCACACCTGGCGTGAGGCGAAGTTCAGCTTCGAGGCCCCCTGCGCATCCGGCGCAGGTCATGCCCGTGATCCGGAACTGGTTCGTAGCCGAGGCGGTCGCGGTGGGCGCGGACGGCTCCGCTGCGAGGCCGAGGAAGGCGGAGGTGAGCAGCAGGAGTAGGGCGGTTTTCATCGGGGCGAGCGCGGTGGGTAGCAGGGACAGAGGGAAGGCCACTCCGCGCCGCCGGAGCGGGGGCTCCGGCGGGCGCGGGTGGGTTTGAGCTAACTACTTCTTGGCGGTGGGCTTGAACTCGTCGTGGCAAGCCTTGCAGTTCACGGCGGCCTTATACTTGTCGGCGGCTCCGGCCTCGCCCTTTTGGAGCGCGGTGGTGGCGTTCACCAGCTCCGTGCAGAGCTTGACCCATTTGGCTTGGTCGCCCTGCGGGGGCTTGGCGGCACACATGGCCTTGTAGGCGGCGACCATGCCTGTGAGTTCTTCCTTGGAGGCCTGACCGGCACCGGCCTTCTTGCAGGCGGGGTCGGTGCCCTTGGGGGCCTTGTGGTATTTGCTCATCGCGTCCTTGATGGGGTTGCTCTTGGCGTCGGCGGCGGTGAGGCCGGTGGCGCATAAGCCGAAAACCACGGCCAATACGGCCGAGGCGCGCAATGCGGTCTGGGTGGTTTCTTTCATGGTGTGTGTTTGTGTAGCTGCTGTGTGTTTCTTTCTCTCACCCCACCCGACTGCGGCGATTGGCGACACGGCCGAGCGGGGAAGTGTTCAAGCGGGGTTTACCATTTCCATTCGATGCCGGTGTAGATGGCGCGACCGTCGCCGGGGAGGAACTGCGCGGCCACGGCTCCGGGCAGACGGGAATCGGTGAGGACGCCGGTGGTGGCGGCGTAGCGCTTGTCGGTCAGGTTGCGAACTTCCACGAAGGCGTTCAGCCCCTTCTTCGAGCGCCAGCCAGCCTTGAGGCTCACGAGCGCGTAAGGGTCGGCGAAGAGCGTGCCCGCCATGTCCACGGGATACTTGAACGGGGTGTATTCGATGTTCGGCCCGAAGTAGAGGCCGTTCGGGTGCTCATAGGTCAGCTCGGCACGCAGGTAATGTTCTGGGATGCCGGGCAACTGGTTGTTGCCATAGGTGCCGTCGTCTTGGAAACGGAAGCGGCTCCACAGGTAATTGCCGTGGAGCACGATGGCGTCCGCGTCGCGACCTTGGCCGTCGCGCAGAATGCCTTGCAGGATGCGGAAGGACGCACCGGCTTCGGCACCTAGGTGGACGGTGGAACTGGCGTTGACCGTGGAGGTGACGCCGGGGGCCGCGCCGGGGACGGCGAAGGCGAGCAGTTCGTCCTGCAACCAAGCGTGATAGAGGGTGACATCCCAGTTAAACCGGCCGCGCTCACCACGGGTGCCCAGCTCGATGGACCAGCCGGTTTGCGCCTCGCGGGGCACGTAGGTGGGGAGGCCGCCGATGGTGACGTTGCCCATCTCGGAGATGGAGGGCGGCTCAAAGCTGCGGCTGACGTTGCCGTAAATCTGAGTCTCCGGAGTGGTCTCGTAGATGAACCCCAGCTTAGGATTTACGGAGAAGTAGTCCTGGTTGAAGGAGACGATGGGCGGGGCCGAGAAGATGCCGTCCACGTTGCGATTCGCCCAAGTCGCCTGCGCGCCGGCAACGAGCGAGAGCCGGTCGCTGAGCCAGTGGCGGTTCTCGAAGTAGAAATCCAGATTTTGGGATTCCTGGTAGTTCTGGAGCGTCCGCGCCCCGATGTTGCCGGCGATGTTAAAGAACTGCGAGTTTTGGACGAAGTTGGCGGTCGGGCTGAAGCCGAGCGTGAACTCATTCTTGCGGCCCATCAACTCTCCCTGATGTCGGTAGCGAATGTCCGCGCCGACATCGTTCGAGTTCTGGTCAATCACCTGGAAGATAGGGTGATAAAGATCCTTGTGCGAGGCGAAGGCCATCAGTTCAAGGCTGCCGTTGTCCAACTGGAAGGTCGTCTTGTTCGCCACGCGGTGCAGCTCGAAGTCGCGCTTTTGATTGCCGGCGAGATTCGCGGCGTTAGCCTGGCGTGGATTCGCCTTCAACTCCGCCTTGGTCAGGTTGCCCGGCAGCGCGGAGTCGGTGAGGACGTAGGTGTAGAACATCCGGCTTTCCACCGTGTCGCTGAAGCGGTAGCCGAAGTTTGAGGAGATGCGCTGGTTGCTCTGCTTCGAGTTTTGGCGGAAGCCCTCCACCGAGTTGTGGGTGAGCGAAACGTAGTAATCCACCGGGCCGAGCACCTGCCCGCTGCTGACCTGCCCGCGCAGGTAGCCGTAGGAGCCGTATTCGAGCCGCGCCTGGGCGAGGTCGGCGGTGTAGCCGGTGGGCGAGACG
>CAIPBN010000487.1 GCA_903863315.1 uncultured Verrucomicrobiota bacterium
CCATCGAGCAGGGCAAGCGGAACGCGAACCTGAACCAGGCGCGCATCGAGTGGGTGCATTGCGACGCGTTTTCCTTCGCCCGGCAGATGCAGCGCAACGGCACCAAGTGGCCGGTTGTGATTCTGGACCCGCCCAAGTTCCTGCTCAGCCGTGAGGAGGAGCTGGAAGGCCGCCGGAAATACGAGGACTTGAACGGCATGGGCATGAACGTGCTGGAGCCCGGTGGCCTGCTCGTGACGTGCTCCTGTTCCGGACTGATCGACATGGAGGGCTTCGAGCAGCTTGTGACCCGGGCGGCGTATCGCCTGGGCAAGCGCCTTCAGTTCCTCGACCGCACCGGCGCGGGCGCGGACCATCCTGTCATGGCCAACTGTTTGGAGAGCCGGTATCTCAAGGTGATTTGGGCGCGGGTTTGGTAAGCGGCCGTGACGTTGGACACCTGCCGATCTGTCCGCTACACAAGGGCCAGCATGAACCACGCTGCCGAGCCGCTCCAGCAAGTTGACCGCGTTTTCGTCCGCTGGCGGGGCCGCCGACTGCTCTACTTCGCTGGTTGTGATTATTACCGCCTCGCCACGCATCCGCGTGTGCTCGCGGCGGTCCGCCGGGGACTCAAGGCGTTCGGTCTGAACGTCGCCTCGTCGCGGAAGACCACGGGAAACCATGCCCTGTATGAACTGCTGGAACGCGAGCTGGCCCGTTTCTTCCGCGTCGAGCAGGCCGTGCTGGTGGACAACGGTTACCTGACCAATCTCGCCGTGGCGCAGGCGTTCAAGGGCGAGTTCACGCACGCCCTGATTGATTCCCGTGCCCACGGCTGTCTGGCGGATGCGGCCGTGCTGCTGGGAGCGAAAGTGGTGTCCTTTGCGCATCGGGACGCGGCGGATTACGAACGGCAACTGCACCGGCTCGGCGCGGGGGTGCGTCCCATCGTCCTGACGGACGGCATGTTTGCGCACGATGGCTCGGTGGCTCCGTTGGACCGCTATCTCGCGGCCTTGCCCGCCAACGGCGTTTTGCTGGTGGACGACGCCCACGGTGCCGGTGTGCTCGGCAAGGCGGGGCAGGGGACGCCGTCGCACTTCGGCCTGCGGGATGCGCGCCTCATCCAGACCATCACCCTGAGCAAGGCATTTGGGGCCTTTGGCGGGGCGATCCTCGGCCCGCGCGTGGTGGCCCAGGCCATTCTCGCCAAGAGCCGCAGTTTCACCGGCGCGACGCCCATGCCGCTGCCGATCGCCGCCGGGGCCTTGGAATCGCTCCGCGTCTTCCGGGCAAACCCGCAACTCCAGGCGCGGCTGCATGCCAATGTGCTGTGGGTGTGGGAGCGCTTGCGGGCTGCTGGCGTTCAACTGCCCGACCAGCCCGGACCAGTGCTCCCCGTGGCTCCCGCCTCGCCGCTGGAAGCGGAGCGCCTGAAACGCCGGCTGCTGGCCGCCGGAATCTTTCCGCCGCTCATTCGCTATCCAGGCGGGCCGGAAGGCGGCTATTTCCGGATCGTGATCAGCAGCCAGCACACCCGGCCACAGCTCGCGAAGCTGGTGGCGGCACTGATCTGACGCAATGCCCGTGCGGGGGAAAATTCTCTGCCGCTTCAGCACCGCCCAGATGAGTGCGCCGGCAGGGATCTTCCCGAATGGGAAATTCACCTTCGGCCCGGATAAGGTCGTGGTGTTAGTCGGCAGGAAAATCTCTTGCGCAAGCAGAAGACCGCTGCTGGGTGAGGCGAAGTAAGCGCCCGCCAGCTCCCGTTCAAATACCGGGCAACGGAAACGAAGGCTCGGGGCGTTCTCTGCGGAATTGCTTCATGCGCTCAATGACCCGGTCCAGTTCTTTGGTGACTTCCAGCCAGGCGACATCTCTATCCCTATGTTGCTTGATAGCTTTCCCGTTGGGGTAGATGGCTTGGATTTCCCCGAGATCCAATTTCTTGAACGGGCAGGCGCGCACCACGATGGGAACGATGACACACTCCCCGGTGGCGTCGCGACGTTTGGCGATCTCGAACTCCTTGACCATGCAGTAGTCCGATTTGATGAA
>CAIPBN010000488.1 GCA_903863315.1 uncultured Verrucomicrobiota bacterium
AGGAAAGGCTCTCTACGCTTCTTGAATGCTTCAAGGTCCGCTGCCCAACTGGCCTTCAACTCCGCCGCCGTCTTCCCACTCTTGATGCCCGCCAGCACCGCCGGCTCGCGCAGCAGGATCTGCATCTTGTCGGCGGCGAAGTTCGTCCCGTAGAGCCGCTGCATCGTGACGGCGATGGTCAGGCCCACGTCCACGGCGTTGAGCGCGTCACGGTCGGTCAGCACGATGCGCGCGCCTCCGCAGGGCTTGTCCTTGAACGTGCTGTAGGTCGGCGTGAAACGCACCGCGTGGAAGCGCACGCCGGGCAAGCCCGCGCGGTTCAGCTCGGCGGCGAACCGCACGTCGTTGGTAACATACGGCGCGCCCACGACCTCGAACGGCGTGTCCGTCCCGCGCCCCACGCTGATGGCCTGCTCCAGCAAACCGACGCCCGGATAAAGCGCCGCCGCTGCGAGGCTCCGCATGTTCGGCGACGGGTTGGTCCACGGCTGGCCGAACTCATCGAACCACTGGCTGCGCGACCAGCCTTCTACGGGAATCACCGTGAGGTCGGCGTTAAAGCCGCGCTCTGCGTTCACCATCCGCGCGACCTCGCCGAGCGTCATCCCGTGGCGAAGCGGAACCTTGTGCCACGCGACGAATGAGTTCGTGCCGACGAGCAACGGCCCTTCCACCGCGTTGCCGCCGATGGGATTCGCGCGGTCGAGCACGATGAACTTCTTCTTCGCCTTGGCCGCCGATTCCATGCAGTTAATCAGCGTGGCCGGATACGTGTAGAAGCGGCAGCCGATGTCCTGGATGTCGAACACGAGCGCGTCGAGTCCCGCGAGCTGCTCCGGCGCGGGCGTGCGGCGGACGCCGTAGAGGCTGAACACCGGCAGGCCCGTCTGCTCGTCCTTCGAGTCGGAAACCTTCTCGTCCAGCGCGCCGCGAATGCCGTGCTCGGGGCTGAACAGCGCGACGAGCGACACGCCCGGCGCCTTGTGCAGCAGGTCAATCGTCGCGTTGCGCGCGCGGTCCTGGCCGGTGTGATTCGTGATTAGCCCGAGCTTGAGTCCTTTGAGCTGCGCGAACTTGTTCTTCGCCAGCACATCAATGCCGTTGAGCACTGGCGCGGCGGTGTCCACGGGAGCTGCGCTCGGGCGCAAGCGGCCGGCGGTCGCGGAGTCTTCACGCGGTGGCAGCGCACCGGGCACGTAGGCGAAGTTGAAGTTTTTTACGGCCTCCGCCGCGAGCGTGCCGAGCTTGGAACGCAGCGCGATGACGCTGCCGGCCTCGGTCGGGTGGTTCCGGTTCGAGAGGAAAATCAAGAAGGTCTTCGAGAACGGGTCAATCCAGAGGCTCGTGCCGGTCCAGCCCGTGTGGCCGTAGGAGCCGATGGGGAAGAGCTTGCCGCGCGGCCCGCTGTAGCTCGTGTCAATGTCCCAGCCCAGTCCGCGCCGGCCCGCGACGGTGGACGGCGTTTGCACCGAGGTCCAGAGGCGCACGGTCTCGGGCTTGAAGACGCGTGTGGAGCCGAGCGAACCCTCGTTGAGCATCATGCGGGCGAAGAGCGCGAGGTCGTGCGCCGTGGTGAAAAGCCCCGCGTGCCCCGCCACCCCACCCATGCGCCGCGCGCGCGGGTCGTGGACGAGGCCGCGCACCGGCACGCCGTTCTCGACCTCCGTGGGCGCGATGCGGGCGAGCTTGCTGCGCGGCGGGTTGAAGCCGGTGTCCGTCATGCCGAGCGGGCCGAAGACTTCGCGCTGCACGAACTGGTCGAGCGGCAGCCCGCTGACGCGCCGGACGATTTCGCCAACGAGATACAGGCCGGTGTCGCTGTAGATGATTTTGGTTCCCGGCGGCGCGGCGAGCTTCTCCTCGCACGCGAGGCGGATGGCTGCGTCGTAGCCGTTCCAGTCCGGCTTGAGGCTGATGTCAGGCCGCAATCCCGACGTGTGCGTGAGCAACTGTCGGACGGTGATGACTTCCTTCCCCAGCGTGCCGAACTCCGGGATGAACTTCACCACGCGGTCATCGAGGCCGACCTTGCCTTGCTCAATGAGCCGCATGATGGCCGGCGTGGTGGCGATGACCTTGGTGAGCGAGGCGGCGTCGAAGATGGTGTCTTCGGACATTGGCTCGGCGGCAGGGACGAGGGCGCGTGAACCTAAGGCTCTGCGATAGGGAGCGCCCTGTTCCAGCCACAGCACACCACCGGGAAGTTTCTTGTCTGCGATGGCTTGGGAGATGGCCGTGTCTAGCTCGGCGAGTTTTTTGTCGTCGTAGGGCCAAGGTTGGCTTAGGGGAAAACTGAACTGCTTTACCGCTGGTTGAGCGGGAAATATCGTGACGATCTTTGGCCTCGGCGACTCGCACCCCGCGAGCAGGACAACGCAGAGTGACGCGGCGAAAAGCGATTGAGTTCGGAGCAAGTGCATGGCTTGAGTGCGGAGGTTCTACGCAGGGCCGGTGCTACGGGCAAGCCCGTGGCGGAAGGCGTCTCGCCTGCCGTAGAGGGCGCGCGTCTCGCCGCCCGGAAGGTGGTAAGGCTTTCTGACGATACCTTGAGCACGCACGCCGCCTTCCGCCGGTCGGGACGCCTGACGCTACGGCACCGGCAGGAACTGCACCGCATCGGCGATCACGACTTTGCCCTCGGTGCCTTCGTTTGAGATTCGCACCCAGCCGTTCGTGCCGGCGGCGAAGCGGAACGTTCCCAGCGTCCGCCACAGCCGACCGTGCGGCGGCTCCTGCTGCTGGTTGATCCGCAGCTTCGTCTCGCCGTCGGCGTGGTGGATGGTGACGGGCGCGTTTGTGGCGCGGCGGACGTTATAGCAGTGGGCGAGGCGGACTTCGTAGCGGCCCGCGCGCGGCAGGTCCGGCGTGAAGATTACGGACTTCTCGCCCTTGCCGTCCTTCATGTCGTGCAGATAGCCAAGGCCCACGTATGGCGGCGTGTGCGTGGAGTATTGCCACTTGCCCACGAGCGTCGCCGCCGTCTCGTCCATGACGATGCCGGGCAGCTTCGCCGGGTCCGCGACGATGAACGGCACCAGTTCGGGCCGGTCCACCTCTCCGGGCGCGTGCGTGTTCGGCACGGCGGCAGGGTGGGGACGGAGGGCGTGTGCCAAGCTCTGGGCAATGGCAACGCCCGCCAGTGCCGTCAGAACGGCCACGCCGATACAAGCGGCCAATGCGGGTGGGGTGCGCATAGTTTCGTGCTGCTTCTACGCGGACTCACGCGGGCGTTCAAGCCGGCTTCAGTTTGGTGATTTCGCAAATCCTGCTTGCGATGCCATTTGCTTCTGGCGAAGACTCACATGTGCCTCTGACATCAAGCCAACCTTCCGTCAGGCTGGCAGTTTTAAGCGGTATTTTACTGACTGGCTCCGGGGTCGAAGCCAATGCCTTGGGCATTCGCATCGCGGATCAGGACTCGGCCGCCACGGCGCGCGGCAATGCGTTTGCCGCCACTGCGGACAACCCCTCGGCCATCTTCTACAACCCGGCCGGACTCACGCAGTTGGAAGGCCATCACGTCCGGCTGGGCAGCTACGCGATCGCGCTGGATTCACAGTTCACGTCGCCCGGCGGGGTGCGCTTTGACACCAAGAGCCGGGTGGATGCGGTGCCCCAGCTTTACTACAGCTACGGGATGAAGGACCTGCCGCTGGCGTTCGGACTGGGACTTTACGCGCCTTACGGACTGGCGCTGGAGTGGCCCAACAATGCGGAGTTCGGCGCGGTTTACGGCAAGATGACCTACCTGCGCCTAAGCCCGGTGGTGGCCTGGCAGGTGCATCCGACGCTCTCGCTCGCGGCGGGAATCGGCTTGGATTACGGGAAGACCGAGATCCGCCAGCAGGCGATCACCGGAGCCCCTGGCAGCATGACGCGATTCACGGGGGACGACACGGATGCGGGCTTCACGCTGGGGCTCTTGTGGCAGCCGATGAAGCGGCACTCGTTCGGGGTCACCTACCGGAGTCCCACCACGATGGCTTTCAAGGGGACGGGCACGACGACAGGCACCGGTTTTATTGATGGCACGGGGGCGGCCAGCGCCCACTTTCCTTTTCCGCGCCAGGTGGTCGTGGGCTATTCCTTCCGGCCCACCCAGGATTGGAATTTGGAATTCAACGCGGACTGGACGGATTGGAGCAGTCTGAAGATGGTCGGCTTCCAACTTCCCGCCGGCACCGTGCCGGTGCCCTTCAACTGGCGGGCGAGCTGGTTTTACGAGTTTGGGGTGACGCGTCAGTTCGAGGGCGGCTGGCGGGCCAGCGCCGGCTATATCTTCAGCGAAAACTCGGTGCCGACCGCCAATTTCTCCCCGCTGGTTCCAGATTCGGACCGGCATGTCTTTAGTTTCGGTTTCGGACGCCAGAAAACACGTTTGACCTGGGATGTGGCATATCAGTTGGGGTGGGGCCCCAGTCGTAATGTCAGCGGGAGCAGTCCTCCCGCTGTGCCGATATTTGTCGGACCTCCAGCCGCTTCTGCCAATGGTAACTATACCTTCCTCAGTCACGCCATCACCGCTTCGGTCGGCTTTCGTTTCTGAAGGCGCGGCGCAGCGCCCCACCCTCATGATCGTCGATGACGAGGAGGGGCCAAGGCAGTCCCTGCGTATCGTCTTCAAGGAGCTCTACGACGTCGTCATGGCGGACAGCGGCCCGGCTGCGCTGGCCCTGGCGCGGAGCCGCCGCGTGGACGCGGCCGTGCTCGACATCCGGATGTCCGGCATGTCCGGCACGGAGTTGCTGGCGCAGCTCAAGCAGCTCGATCCGCGCATCGAGGTGGTCATGCTGACGGCCTACGAGACGGTGGAAACAGCACGGCAGGCCATCCGCTTCGGGGCCTGCGACTATCTCACCAAGCCCTTTGAAATCTCAGGCATCCGTGATGCGGTCGAAAACGCCATCCAACGCCGGCAACTGGCCGACGCTATGGTGGAGGGGACGCGCCGCCTGCAGGAGCTGCAGGAGGCGTTGCGCGATCAGCAGTTGAAGGGCGAGCTGGCCCGATCTCAGAACGAGATTTACGCAAGCGTCATGCATGACATTGGCAGCCCGCTGACGGCGGTTTCCGTGCTGCTGGAGATGGTCAATGCTGATCTGGCCGCCACCCGGGGGGGCGGCCAGTCCCCGTCGGTCCGGGACCAGTTGCAGCGCGTGGGCCAGCAGGTGTCGCGCTGCCTGGAAATCTCCCGCCGCTACCTCAATTACGCGCGTGACCGCGGCACCGGCACCGACTCCGTGCGGATCAACCAGGCTCTGGCGGACACACGGGAGCTCCTGCGCTCCCATCCCCACGCGCGCCGGCACCGGTTGGAGGTGGGCTTGATGCCGGCGGACTTGGCCATCCACATGAACGGCACGGATTTGGTCCAATCGCTGATGAATCTCGCCATCAACGCGTTTCAGGCTTCGCCCGATCCGCTGGTTGTCTCCGTGTCGGCGAACTACCACCCCCAGCCCTTGCCCGCCGCCCTCATGACGGACACGCCCCGGACTCGGTTCCTCGTGCGGGAAGTTTTTTTGAACCAGCCTCCGTTGGTTGCCATTCACGTGCAAGACACCGGGCCGGGTATTTCGGAACGTCACCTCGACAAAATCTTCGACAGCTATTTCACCACCAAGCCCACTGGTGAAGGCACCGGCCTCGGGTTGGCCATCGTGCGTCGATTGGTGGGGAATGCCAAGGGGGCTATCCGCGTGGAAACCGTATCGGGTGTCGGAACGACCTTCTCTCTTTATCTGCCGGTGAGAGAGGTCTGAGTCCCCGGGCTCCGCTCAGGCGTCAGGTGGCGCCCTCTTCCTCGGCCACCTTGGCGGCACATTCCGGGCAGATGCCGTGTGAGGCCTTGCCCCCGGTTTGCTGGGCAAAGTGCTGTTCGATGGTGAGCCATTTGTGCTTCACCTCGATTTTCCGGCACCAAGCGCACACGTGCAGGAAGGACTCCAGATAGCTCAACCGCGAGACGATGAGATAGACCTTGTAGGCGGAGAACATCCACAACAGCACCACCACTCCGGACTTGGCTGAAACTTCAAGGTAGGACTCCGTGTTCTCGTCGCTGACCCCCAGATGCTGGCCGATCTGAAACAGCTTGTCGGCCCACAGCACCATCACGATGGTCACAAACCCCAGCCCGTGCCAGAACAGCGCCTTCTGCCAATAAACCTCCTGCTTGGCTGGCGGGGCTGCTTTGCCGGGTTTGGGCATTTCGCTTTCGTTCGACGTATCCATGGTCTTAATGAGTTACTTTGCCCTTGCAGCACATGCTATCGCGGCGTAACCGCCGGTCCCGCTGAATGCAGCAAATTGATTTCTCGCAGAAGCATTCACACCCAGACTTTTCTGGCGAGTCGAAAAACACCTGTTCTCCCGGAAACTAAGGAGTTTTTTGGCTACCTCCTTTTGGCGGGACTGGTAAGTTTTGACCAATTCTCATGCCTACCATCGCAGTTCTTGGCACCATGGACACCAAGGGGGAGGAGCACGCCTTTGTGGCCAGCCTTCTCCGGCAACGCGGCCATCAGGTGCTGGTCATCGACACCGGCACTTTGGATGCCCCCCGGCTCAAGCCAGACATCACGCGGCTGGAGGTGGCGGCAGCGGCGGGCGTGGACTTCGCGGCGTTGACCGCCCGCAAGGACCGCGGCGAGGCCGTGGCCGCCATGTCCCAAGGGGCTCCGTTGGTGCTAGCCCGGCTCGTTGCCGAAGGGCGGATTGACGGGGTCATCTCGTTGGGCGGGGGAGGTGGCACCGCCATCGGCACGGCCGCGATGCGGGCCTTGCCCCTTGGCTTCCCGAAGCTGATGGTTTCCACCCTGGCCAGCGGCAACACCGCCCAATACGTCGGCGTGAAGGACATCGTGATGTTTCCCGCTGTCGTGGATGTGGCCGGCATCAACCGCATCTCCCGGCAGATCCTCACCCGTGCGGCCGGCGCGATTTGCGGGATGGTGGAGAGTGTTCCCGCGCCCGGGGACGACAAGCCGCTCATCGTGGCCAGCATGTTTGGCAATACGACCGACTGTGTGCAGGCGGCCAAGCGAATCTTGGAAGCCGCCGGTTACGAAGTCCTCGTTTTCCACGCCACGGGCACGGG
>CAIPBN010000489.1 GCA_903863315.1 uncultured Verrucomicrobiota bacterium
GACCGGGTCGCCCATGGGGACCGGTTGCTCAAAGGGCTTATCGCCCAAGAGGTCCAAGCCATCATCCCGGAAGCGGTGATGCGAAACACCCAATTCGTGCCGAGTATCTACGCTAAAGCCGAGACGCTGAACTTCGATAAAAATAGCCAAACCCTTCGCGTTCAAATGGCCAAGGCGCACGAGTTGAAAAAGGGTGACCTTGTGCGGTTGATGACGAATGAGGGCCAACCTGAGAAGGAAGTTTTAGCCGTGCTCGATGCCCAAACCTTCGTGGTCGGCTCGGTGACCGAAGACCCCAAGCTCCTCTTCGTATATGGCAAGCAGGTGGATGACTTCCTGGCGGTGGACTACGACCGCATCTTCACCACCGGCATTTCAGCCATTCAGGAGCTGGCTCGGCAGGTGGAAGCCCTCCGCAAGAGCGAGGCGCGCATCACCGAACTGGAGCAAAAGACCTCCCAGATGGGCGCGCTGGAGCGCAAGGTCGCGGACCTGGAGAAGCTGTTGGCCCAAGTCGTGGCCGGTCGTAAAGACGAACGTCCCGCCGCCGAAGCCCCCGCCCCCAGCGCCAAGACCGGCAACAACCAATAGTATCCTCGACTTGCCCCGCACCATGTCGCTGCGTGCCCAACTGACCTCGGTCGCCGCCGCTCCCTCGGTAGGGCGCGGTGTCCTCACCGCGCCGCTGAGGGCTTGTCCCATTTCGAAACGGGATTCGGTGGAATCGCTGGGCTCCACGACGCGCTTTGACTCCCTCTCCCTTCATCGGATGAGGGGAGAGGGCCGGGGTGAGGGGTTGTGCGCGTCGGCGTTGGTGGCCCCACCCCTCATCCGGCCTGCGGCCACCTTCTCCCCTCCTCCGAGGAAGGGAGAAGGCGCGCTCCGTGGCGTCCGGGTGGCCGAACGGGACGCAGTTTGTAATTATTGCCAATTTTGATCCGTTAAATCCGCTGCAACTGGAAAAGCTGTTATGAAATTCCGAATGCAATCACTTGGCCTCCCCGGCCTCCTGCTCGCCAGCCATCTGCTGGCCGGCACCGCCGGGGCGCAGTCCACCTTTCTGGAAATGCGGGAGACCGCCACGCTCTACAACTACGGCGCGGTGCGCGGCGTGCCCATTTCGAGTCAGGTCAACGTGCCGCCCGGCTCGGACGGCCGTGCGCCCACGCCGGGCTACCAGCAGTCCATCGGCGAGACGACGCAGGCGGCGAACTCCAACCAGTTCCGCAGCTTCGTGGGCTTCGGCGCGGTCGCGGCCCCGAGGACGCCGGCCAACCTGGCGGCGGGATCAAGCTTGGCAGCGAATGCGGCGAACCTGGGCCTGCCCTCCGGGACGAATGGCAGCGGGACCGTGGTGGTGATCATGTTGTCGGGTCGGGTGGGCGGGGGGTATGCCCCGGCGGTGTATAACTTCAAATTCGGGTCCACCATTCCGGTGCCGGACGCGGCGATTGACGGCTCCCCGCTCGGACCGACGGCGGCGCTGAACTACTGGGTGGCGGCACCGTTCACCACGAACAACCACGCGGGCCGGGGCTACCACTTCAGCCCGAACGCAGGAAAAGTCTTCGCCGTGCAGTCCGGCCAGGTGGCCGTGACCTGGCGGCGGGCAGACCCGCTGCCGGGACAACCGACGAACTATGTAGGCAATGAAAACGTGCTCTACGCCTTGGTGGACGGGTTCTACTACAACCTGCTGACCAAGACTTACGTGGTGGCCGGCAGCGCGGTGCAGCAGCCGCGGTTGATGGGCTGGACGGAGGGCAGCTTTTCCACGGTCGGCAAGCGCGTGACCGTGCCGGC
>CAIPBN010000490.1 GCA_903863315.1 uncultured Verrucomicrobiota bacterium
GGTGGAGGAGCGGGGGCATGGTGGGGAAAGTGTTCAGTAATCAGTTTTCAGTGGCAGCGGGTTGGACGCGGTGGAGGCGGGGGGTGGTGAAGGTGTTTTGGGCGAAGGCGCGGAGGCTTCATGCCAGCTCAATCCCTCAGGGAGGCAGAACGCGGCATACTCGATGTGCAGAACGCGCCGGTGTCGCGCGCTGCTTGAACGACTGGACGCGTGAAGCAATAGCGGCCGCATCAACAGTGCGTCCCCAGCGGACACGGCGCACAGGACGTAGGGTTGTCCGGCGCGCAATTCCTGGATGCGAGTCGCGTAGAGACGACCCAATCGGTGTGAGCCGGGAAGAACACGCAGCGCGCCGTTCGTTTCGTCCGCGTCATCAAGGTGGAGTCGCACGGCGAGCATCCGCTCCAGCAGCTCAACCGGAGGCTGCACGTGCGGGACGCCGTCTTTCACACTCCACGGGCCAAAGCCGGGAACTTCAGCGCGGTTGCGGAGCGCCAAGGTCAGGTCTTGGTGCCAAGCCACAAGCCAGTTCGCCTCCGGTGATTTGTCGAAGAAGAGGGCGCGCACGGGCAGCGGCTCCGCGGGAAGGTGCGGACGAGCCAGCGCCAACAGCGCGTCCGAACCAGCCAGCTCCGCGACGGCGGGTTGAGCCAGCAATCCCCGTCGTCCGGCGCCAGAGACAGGTCCCAACGCGTCGAGCAACTCGCGCTGTTCCGCTGCGGAAAGAACGCCCGGCACCACGGTAAATCCGTCCCGCTCCACTTCGTGCTCTGCTTGAGAACACGCGGGCTGCATGGGAATTGGCGCGGCGCTGGTCATGCGTCACTTCGTGCGAAACGCCTCCGACGTCACCACCGCCTGCGTCAGACCGCGCAGCGTGTATTTCTCCTGCTTCATCCCGGCGACGGCGGCGCGGAGCATCGCTTGGTCGGCGAAGCCCAGTTCGCGGCCCAACGCGTAGGTGTGGAGCTGCTTGGCCAGCGCGGTGAGGAACAGGTCTTCCTTCTTCAGCAACTCCGCCTGCAAACCCTCCACGCCCACGAACTCCGTGCCGTCCGGCATCGTCGCGCGCGCGTCAATCTTCGGGTCGTTGCGGTCAATGCGGCCGTTGTAGCCGTGGCCTTCCTGCTCGCGCCATTCGCCGGTGGCGTTGAAGTTTTCGAGCGCGAAACCGAGCGGGTCAATTTTGTCGTGGCAGCGGGCGCAGAGCGGCAGTTCACGGTGAATTTGCAGGCGCTGGCGCACGGTGGCCTTGCCGATGCCGGGGACTTTTGGCGCGATTTCGCCCGCGTTCGCCACGGGCAATCCGGGGTCCGTGCCGAGCAGCGTGCGCAGCACCCAGACGCCGCGCGTGACGGGCGAGGTGCGCGTGCCGTTGCTCGTGATGGCGTGGATGCTCGCCTGCGTGACGAGGCCGCCGCGATGGCTCTCCGGCGGCGCGGGCACGCGGCGGAACGCATCGCCGCGCACGCCGGGGATGCCGTAGAAGCGCGCGAGCCGCTCGTTCACCGTCACGAAGTCGCTGCGGATGAGATTCCGCGCGTCGAGGTCGTGCCGGAGGATTTCGGCGAAGAAGCTTTCCGTCTCGCGCACCATGCTGACTTCGAGGTGGCGGTCGTATTCCGGGTAAAGATTCTTCGCGGGCGGGTTCGCGCCGACCTTGCGCGTGCCGAGCCATTGGCCGGTGAAGTTCTGCACGAAGGCGTCGCTGCGCGGGTCTTTCAGCATCCGGTTCACCTGCGCGCGCAGCACGGCGGGCTGGGTCAAATCGCCTTTGTCCGCGAGGCGGAACAGCTCGTCGTCGGGCATCGAGGACCAGAGGAAATAGGACAGGCGCGACGCCAGCTCGTGCGCGTTGAGCGGGCGCGGCGTGGCGGCGGGCGGCGCGGGCTCGACGAGGAAAAGGAAGTGCGGCGAGGCGAGCACGGCGGCGAGCGGGGCCTTGATGGCCTCGGTGAAGGAGGACTTGCCCGCGAGGGTTTTCTCGAACAGCGCGACCTTGGCCGCAACTTCCTCCGCCGTTACGGGCCGGCGGAACGCGCGGCGCATGAACTGCTTGAGGACTTCACGGGCTTGCGCGGCTTCATCCACCTTGCCGATGACCAACTCGCCGAGCGCGCGGCGATGGCTCGCGGGCGGCCACACGGGGTGGATGGGGCCGACGAGTTCAATCCAGTCCACGAGCAGCTCCGGGCGCGCGAAGGCGTCGGCTTTCTGCATCCAAAAATTTTCCAGCACGCTCGGGATGTCGTAAGCGTAATCGAGTTCCACGCCGGCGGTCTCCTTCGTGAAGCGCGCGGGGATTTCGTAAACCTTCGGCGCGGACTCCGGCGCGTCCACGTCCAGCTCGGCGATGACCTGCGGCTGGCCGCCGAGGGTGACAGAAATCTTCAAGCGGGGCGGGCCGTAATCATACATCCGGTGCGATTTGAAGTGCGCTAGGTCGCGGTCCATTTGCTCCTGCGTGAACTTCTTCCCCTTCGGATTCTTCTCGTCCTGCTGGTCGCGGCGGTGAGCGAGAATTTTCTCCGCGCTGGCGACGACTTGCTCGCGCGTCGGCACGCGCCCGGCGGCGCGGATGCGGATGAGGTAATCGCCCTCGTGCTTCAACCGGAAGTCACGGAAGCCGATGCCCCGGTCCCACGAGTTGTGATGCACGACGGTGAAGTCGCCTTGCGTCTCGTTCTTGCCGTCGTTGAGCAGGATGTTGTTGCCGTCGCGCTTCACGCGGACGCGGTCGCCGCCGAGAGTGTTTTCCTCCGGGTCGAAGCGCCACGAAATCGCCGGCGGCTGCGGCCCCTCGACCAGCGCGCGGTCGAGAATCTGGCGGGCGGCCTGATAATACAGCTCGGTCTGCATCGGCGAGAGCGAGAGCGCCGCGCCGATGTTGTCAAAGCCGCCGGCGGGCGGGTCTTCCGGGAACTTGCTCGCGGGCAGGAACGGCACGCCATCGAAGCCGAAGAGGTCGCGGATGGTGTTGTTGTATTCCGCGCGGTTCATGCGGCGGAGCACGACGGTGTTCGCGCGGCGGGCCAGCTCGGCACGGGCGAGTTCCGCCGTGGCCCAGTCCACGACGCGCGCGGTGTCGGCGGGCTTGGGCTGCGGCTCCTTCTTGGGGGGCATCTCGTGGCTGTTGAGCGTGTTGACGACTTCGGCCCACTTCTCCCGTGCCGCAGCGGAGGAGAAGTCCGCCGAAAGCATCGTGTCCACGCGGAGGTTACCCTTCTGCTTCTCCGGCCCGTGGCAGCGCACGCAATGCTCACGGAGGAAGGGCTGCGCGACCTTCGCGAAGCCAGCGGTGTCAGGAGGCGGCGCAACCGGCTCCGCCGCCGAGCCGAGGGATGCAGCCAGCAACCACCAAGCCGAAAGAATCGAACGGACCGCGTTCATCTCAGGAGGCAGGGGCGGCTTTGGGTGCATCGTCGCCGGTGACTTTGCCCTTGGGCAGATTCGGCTGAACTGCGCCGTTGAAGAGCGCGGCGCAGACGTCCTCGGCGGATTGCACCCGCATGTTGAGCACCTCGGCGGTGTCGAGCGGGAGGTCGGCCTTGGCGGTGTGGAAGAGCCATTTCACGGCACGCGGGAAGCAGGCGGCAATCTTCACCGGGCCACCGTCGGCGAGACGTTTCAGCGACGGGTCCTGCCGCGCGCTCATCTCGCAGAGATCGGCCACGGCGTCGAAGGCCACGCCGGAATCGGCGAGTTTGCGTAGCACGGCCTCCTTCACTTCGGGCGGGACGACCTGGGCGTATTGGCAGTGGCAGTAAAGAATTCTCGGCGCGTCGGGCATGGCACAGGAGAGTTTGCGCGAGGCGGCGAACGACGGCAACTGCGGGTTTCTGCCGGAGACGACGCGAGGAGTCTTCTACTCCCGTCTCATTTCCCGCTCACGTCGAGCACGAGCAAGTCGCCCGGCACGTTGCGGACGTAGATGCGGCCATTGGCCAGCACGGGGACGGTCCAGCACTTCTTGCCGATGACCTGCGCGCGGGCGAGGGCTTCAAACTTCTGCGGGCTTGCGGCGACCACGAGCAACTCGCCCGTTTCGCTCAGGACAATCAGCTTCCCGTTCGCCGCCATGAGCGAGCCAACTCCGAGGCCGGTTTGAGCCCACTTGGTCGCGCCGGTCTGCCAGTCAAGACAGCGCAGCTCGCCACCTGGTTTCCCGCCGATGCCATGAAACGCGTAGAGATGACCGCCGAGAACGACTCCGGCGTTGAACTGCACGGCGGTGTCGGTCTTCCAACCGGACACGGTCGAACCGTCGCGCAGGTTGAGTTTCACGGCCGGGGCGCTTTCGCCAGAAATCAGCAACGTCCCGTCATGCACCACCGGGGCGCTGGCGCTGGTGTCGTAGCCGGTGACGAACTTGGTCCGCCAGCGCACCTTGCCGGTGGCCACTTCCACGGCGGCGCATTCGCGATGCGTGAGCAGCGCGGCGCACCGCGTGCCGTCGAGGTCGAAGGGAACCGCCGTGGCGTAGGCGGCGGAGCTTTTGCCGCTCTTCCAGACGACATTTCCCGTGGCCTTGTCGAGCGCGGTGCCGTGGCTGCCGAGGTTCAAGATGACGAGCTTGCCCTCGACGAGCGGCGAGCCGGCGAAACCCCACTCGGGCACTTCGACGCCCAGCTCAGTGACGAGTTGCTTCTGGAAAATTACTTTTCCGGTCGCCAGCTCAAAGCAGAAGAAATCGCCCTGCCGGCTCAGGTGAAAGACGCGGTCGCCATCAATCGTCGGCGTGCCGGTTGTGCCGCCCTCGAAATACTTATTGCCCAGCGGCGCGGCGTAGCTGTGTTTCCAAAGCTCCTTGCCGGTCGCGGCATCGAAACACCACAAGGTGTCCTGCCCCTTGGCACGACCGTCGTGACCAGTGGTGATGAGCTTGCCGCCGTTGACGACAACGGTGGAGAAGCCTAGGCCAAGCTTCGCACGCCACGCGACCTTCGGCCCTTCGTTTGGCCAGGAGGAACTCCAACCCGTCTCGCGGGAAATGCCGTTCAGGTCCGGACCGCGAAACATGGGCCAGTCCGAGGCGGAGGCGGCAAGCACGGCGGAAAACAGCGAGAGACAGAGGGCGGAACGCATGGGCCGGAGCTTGCCCATGAGCGGGTCGGAGTCAAGGCAGCCGTCTTGGAGTGCGCCGGCAGAGCGGAGCGATGACGGCGCTTTGAGCGGACGGCAGCGTTGCTTGGTTCGGAAGCCATCGAGCGGACGAAAGCGGCGTCGCGCTTCGCTTGCCGCCGCAGTCCAAGAGGCGGCGGGTGTCAAAGCGCAGCGGTGACTTGTCGCGCGATTTCCTCGCCGATGGCGAGGGAGGCGGTGGCAGCGGGACTGGGCGCGTTGAGGACGTGCAGCGCCTTCGGGCGTGAGACGAGGCAGAAGTCTTGCACGAGCGTGCCATCGGGAGACATGGCCTGCGCGCGCACGCCCGCCCCGCCGCGTTCGAGGTCGCTCTCGCGGATTTCCGGGACGAGGCGTTGGAGCGATTCGCAGAAGAGGCGCTTGCTGAAGCTGCGTTTGATTTCCTCCCAGCTCATGCGCTTGTGCTTGCCGAGGAAGTTCCACAGCCCCTTGAACGTTACCGCATCCCACAGGTCGGCGACGCGGATGTCGGTCTTGGTGTAGCCCTCGCGGGCGAAGGCCAGCACAGCGTTCGGCCCGGCCTCGATGCCGCCGTGAATCATCCGCGTGTAATGCACGCCGAGGAACGGGAACTGCGGGTCGGGCACAGGGTAAATCAGATGCCGCACCAGCGATTCGCGCTCCTTCTTGAGCTGATAGTATTCGCCACGAAACGGGACGATGCGCACGTCGCGCCGCTCCCCAGCCAGTTCGCTCACGCGGTCGCTGTGCAGGCCCGCGCAGTTCACGATGAACGTGCCCTCGAACGCGCCTGCCGTCGTCTCCGCCACCCAGCCGGTCGCGTTCTCACGCAAGGCAGTAACGCGGGCGGAAGTCACCACGCGGTTTCCGGCCTTGGTGACTTGCTCCAGCATCGTGGCGCAGACTTTGGCGTAGTCCACGATGCCTTCCTGCGGGACGTGCAGAGCGGCAACCCCGCCGACGTGCGGCTCGATTTCGCGCATCTGCCCGTGGTTCAACCAGCGCAGACCGGCCAACCCGTTCTTGGTGCCGCGCTCCTGTAGGTCCTTCAGCCGCGCGACCTCGGTGTCGTCCACCGCCACGACGAGCTTGCCGCAGACATCGTGCGGGATGGCATGTTCGCGGCAAAAC
>CAIPBN010000491.1 GCA_903863315.1 uncultured Verrucomicrobiota bacterium
ACAGGCGCTGGCTCAACTTCCACCCACGCCCCCATCACCTGACACCGATAATCATCAATGTTTACTGGCGTTCTAAGCGGGACACTTCTGATTTGGTAATTCAAAAAGACAAAGACTGACATGAAACGCAACCTTTTCACTGAAATCTTCCGCCCCGGTCTCGCGCTCGGCGCGGCCTGCCTGTTCACCGCATCCGCGTGGGCGCAGCAGGCCAGCCTCACGCTCGAAGGCGGCGACCTGGTCATCTGCCACAAGAACAACACCGAGTGGTCCCTCGCCAAAACCGCCGACCAGACCAGCTTTCCCTCCGGCTCCGGGACCGTGACATGGACGGTCACCGTCACCAAAGGAACCACCTCGCCAAACTCACTGACCTACGCCGGCTTCATCCGCATTCGGAACAGCGGCTCAGCCAACGCCACCGTCGGCAACATCGTGGCAAACCTTCAGCGCAAGTCCGGCAAGAACTGGAAGACCGTCTCCTCCGACATCGCCAACGCCACGCTGGGCGACGCCGCCACAACCGCCAGAGTCGTGGCCACGGCCAGCTCCGAGGGCTTGACCACCTTCAGCGAGAACGCCGCTTCCGGCGCCTTGGATTTCACTGACGCCGACAACAACACCCTCTTCTCTCTGGTGCCGCAGCAAGTGATTGCGCCGGGTGCAAGTGTGGACCTTGTCTATCAGGCCACGTTCAATAACTCCGTCCTCAACATCCCCGCGGGCGAACAGACCCGGCTCGAAGTCATCGTAACCTTCGGCAACGCTGGCGCGCGCGGCGGCAGCGGTGCATCTGCGCAGAACATCGACATCAACGGCAACGGTATCCTTGACCGTGACGAGGCCAACGTGCGCAGCGTGCCCAGCCGTATCACCAAGGCCGTCCCCGCCTTGGAGGAAGGCAACAAGACAGTGACTCTGACCGATCCCGAATTGCACGCCACCGGCACCGCCGGCGCGAGCAACGTAGCCTCCACCATCGGCGCTGGCGTGGTGGTCAGCTCCAGCGGCACCTACACTGTGAGTGCAGACCTGACCGGCGGCGAGAATGGCGGCAAGGTTTGCAACACCGCCTACTTGGACGGCCAGGACACGCAGATGGGCGTGGTCGTTGGCTACACCACGGTCACCAACGCAGACCTCACCGTGACGCAAGTGCCGGTTTATCGCTACTTCCCCTGTGTGGTTGGCGTGCACCTCACCGCCGAGAGCTGCGTGGACGTGGGCGCGGTGCCGGACACGGACATCAAGGCCGGCGACTTCACCGGCTTCACCCAGGGTGGCTGGGGCGCGCCGGTCAACGGCAACAACCCGGGGACGGTGCTGCACAACAACTTCGCCGCAGTCTATCCGAACGGGTTGGAGATTGGGGTGGGCGGCGCGGGCTATTCGATGAAGTTCACCAGCGCGGCGGCCATCACCGCCTTCCTCCCGCAGGGCGGCACGCCGAAAAAACTCACTGCCGACCTCGTCAACCCGACCAGCAGCATCGCGGGCGTCTTCGGCGGGCAGGTGCTGGCGCTGCGCCTCAACGTGGGCTTCAGCGCGGCCGGCGTTACGCAGGGTGCGGGCGGTGCGCTGGGCAGCCTCAAGCTCACCGGCACGGGCACCTCGCTGGACGGACTGACGGTTGACCAGATCCTCGCGGTGTGCGAGACGGCGCTGGGCGGCGGGGCGCTGCCGGCGGACTACACGATCGCGAACCTCAACGCGCTGGCGACCGAGCTGAACGAGGCCTTCGACAACGGCACGGTCGTGACCGCCTGGGCGACGCTCCACCTCACCCGCTGAACCAAACTCCCACCAAGCTCCGCAACCGCCCCGGCAGTGATGCCGGGGCGGTTTGCTTTTGCTATATTTCCCATAAAATCTGTCTGATAAGGCACTTGGAGGCCATATCAGTGCCCTTCCAGGCGGTATCAGTGGCCCCGCACGGCAAATCACCGGCCACCCAAGCGGCATCACCGCACCCCCAAGGCGTATCACTGCCTTTCCAAGCCGTATCAGTCCATCCCGAAGACGCATCACCGGCCTCCCATGCCGAATCACCGTCGGCCCACGCCGCGTCAGTGCCCTCCCAGCCGATAGCAGTGGCCGGGCAGGCCGCAGCAATGCAGACCTAAGCGGTAGCAGTGCCCACCCAGGCAACTCGACTGCCGTGGCAGGCGGAGCACGGGCGCGCTGTGGAGTGTGGTGACTCGCAGGCCGATCTCGCGAACGCACGATGGCACTTTAGAGCCAGCGCAGCCTTCAGTCAGGGCCTGCGGCCCCCCGCCGAGCGAACTGCGCTCGAACTTGCGTGCGTGCCGGGCAAAAGAAAACCCTCCATAGCCCCAGTTCGCTTGAGTTCGATTCTTACCCGGATGTGGCTCAACGGCTAGGCAACCTCCGAACCAGAGCATCGCCACACTTGGCTGGCGCTTTGAGCGGGCTAGCGCAGTCCCAGGCGGGACATTTTGTTGTAGATGGATTTCTCGTTGATTCCCAAACTTCGAGCTGCGGCCGCCTTGTTGCCGCCGCAGGCGACCAGAGTCTGCTGGATTGCCAGTTTTTCCAAATCGTCCAGCGTGCGCAGCGCGACGTTGGGCTCCTTGTCCGGCTGCGTCGAACCCGAAGTGCTGCGCTCTGGTGTGGGGCGCAGAATCTCGGCAGGCAAGTGCTCCGGCTGAATCAGATTCCCGGTGCAAAAGGCTGATGCCCGCTCCAGTGCGTTCTCCAACTCGCGCACATTGCCGGGCCAAGCATAACGGTGCACGGCTTCGCTGGCTCCGGCACTCATGGTAAACGCTTCCGTGCCGCGCTCGTGGGCGATGCCGGCCAGGACCTGCTGACACAACGCCGGGAGGTCGTCGCGTCGATCCCGCAGAGGCGGAATATAAATCGGGATGACATTGAGGCGGTAGAAAAGGTCTTCGCGGAATTCCTTGAGTGCGATCTTCTCGGCCAGATCCACGTTCGTCGCCGCGATGAGCCGCACATCCGCCGTAAGTTGTTCTGAGCCGCCAAGGCGTTGGAATTCGCGGTCTTGAATGACGTTCAGCAGTTTGGGCTGGAGGAGCAGCGGCAGGTCGCCGATTTCATCCAGAAACAATGTCCCGCCTTCTGCCATCTCGATACGCCCGATACGCCGCTGGTGCGCCCCTGTGAACGCACCCTTCTCGTGCCCGAACAGTTCGGATTCGAGCAGTTCGCGCGGCAAGGCTGGGCAACTCACCGTCACAAATGGTTCCTCGGCCCGCCGGCTGGCCCGATGAATCATCCGCGCCAGCAAGCCCTTGCCCACGCCGCTTTCGCCAGTGATGAGCACGGTAGAATCCAGCGGGGCGATGCGGGCCACGGTGGCCAACAGTTCCCGCGCGGCCACGGAGGTTCCCGCGAAACCGGTTTCCGGGGCAGGCTGCGTGACAGCGGCGCGCAACTGCCGGTTTTCCTGCAACGCCCGTCCCATGCGGGCGGCGGACGCCACGAGCGCCAGCAGTTCATCGAGATCAAAGGGCTTCGTAACGTATTCCAAGGCTCCCCGCTTCATCGCCTCCACCGCGTCCTTTACCTGACCCACGGCCGAGATGATGATGACCGGCACATCGGGGTGGGCCTTCTTCAGGTGTTCCAGCACCCCGAGGCCGTCGAGTTCTGGCATCTTCAAATCCACCAGTGCGCAGGCCAGGTCATCGCTTGCCATTTCCACCGCTTCCCGACCATCGCACGCTAGCACTGGCGAAAAGCCGTGCTTTTTGAGGTTGTAATCGATCAAGTGGCGGATGGATTCCTCGTCGTCCGCAACGAGGACACGCTTGGGTGAGTTACGCATGAGTTGGATGCTATCGCGATCGGCCTGAAGTGGCGACCTTTCCAACATCACGGCACCAGCATGATGCACGACGGGCTCACTGCGGCGATGGGTTCGCCCGCCGACTTCAACCGGCCCGTTCCCGAATCAATCCGGAACACCGCGACGTTCTTGCCGGGCATGTTGGCGCACAGGAGCAGACCGCCGTCGGGCGTGATGGCCAGGTTTTGCGGGCCTTTGCCAAGACTGGGCTCGATAGCGATCAAGGTCAGCCGCCCGTCCGCACCCACGTTGTAGGCGGCGATGCTGTCGTGGCCCCGGTTGGTGCCGTAAAGGCGGCGTCCATCGGGCGTGAGCTTGAGGTCGGCGCAGTGGCTGGTG
>CAIPBN010000492.1 GCA_903863315.1 uncultured Verrucomicrobiota bacterium
GCGGAGTGGAACCGGCGACCGACCACTGTTCAAGTCGCTCAAGCGCGGAAGCATCAAGGCTGAGAGGCGGGGTTTTGCGAGGCATGCCTCCACGCTACCCCGACAAACCAGTGTGTAGCTATTTGTGGGACACTACACTAGGTGTCCATTCCGAGCATGCCGCCGTGCGGCTAAACTTCGATCTCGCGACCGTGTTTGGTGAACTCACGTTGGACCGCGACACCAGTTCCACGCACTCGCGCGAGGGCGACGAGCTTGCGGACTGGCTGCGTGGTAATGTGGAGCGGGCCTTCTCTCCGAGCCGTGCCGGCGGTTTGCAACCGTCGTCCGTGGGGGGCAGCACGCCAAAGACGGCGACTGCAAGTCGCGGGCACGAAGTCGCCGCGCCCGCGAAAATCATCGGCACGCCGTATCGGTTCACCTACGCGGCGCATTTCCCGAAGCCCGCGCTGCCGCTGGACAATCCGTTGACGGAGGAGGGCGTCGCGTTGGGCCGCAGACTATTCAACGACCCGCTGCTGTCGAAGGGCGAGAAGCAGTCCTGCGCGTCGTGTCACCAGATGGACGGCGGCACGGTGGACGCGGGCAAGGCCTTCAGCCTCGGTGTGGACGGCCTGCCGGGAAAGCGCAACGCGATGCCGCTCTACAACCTCGCGTGGAAGTCCGAGTTCTTCTGGGATGGTCGCGCGAAATCGCTGCGCCAGCAGGCGCTGATGCCGATTCAGGACGAGCTGGAGATGCACGAGACTTTGCCGAACGTGGTGGCGAAGTTGAAGTCGGCACGAGCCGCCGCCGCAGATGCGAAGGCCATCTCCTACGCTACATCCTTTACCCGCGCGTTCGGCACACCGGACATTACGGCGGAACGCGTCGGTCTAGCACTGGAACAGTTCCTTCTCACGGTCACGTCGTTCGACTCAAAGTTCGACCGCGTGATGCGTGGCGAGGCGCAGTTCACCACCGAGGAGCAGCGTGGCTTCGAGCTGTTCCACACCGAGCACGACCCACGGCGCGGTCAGTTCGGCGCGGACTGCTTTCATTGCCATGGCGGACCGCTCTTCCAAAACGTCGCCTTCGCCAACAACGGCCTCGAACGCGAGCCGAAGGACTTGGGTCGCTACCTCGTCACCGGGCGCGACGGCGACAAGGGCAAGTTCTCTGTCCCCTCGCTGCGCAACGTGGAACTCACCGCGCCTTATATGCATGACGGCCGGCATCGCTCGCTGGAGGAGGCGGTGTTCCACTATGTGCGCGGCGTGAAGCGCAGCGAGACGCTGGACCCGAATCTCGCCAAGCACCGGCCCGGCGGCATGCACCTTCCGCCGCCGGATTTGCACGCACTGGTAGCATTCTTGAAGACCCTCACCGACGAGTCGTTGCGGCCTGCTGCCCGCAGCGCAGCTCTCGCACCGCCATGAGCGCCTCATTTCATTTTGCCCGTGTGGGCGAACGGCGGTCGGACCGGAGGCAATCGTGTGCTCGGTCCGTCCGCCGTGAACTTTTTGGATGCGGCGATTCTGGCCGCCGTCCGTTAGTCTGCTAACCAACACTTTTAATCCGCCATCGCCCTTTCATCGCCCTGCCAGCGACGTTGCTCGCCGTCGCCTCCCTCGCGGCGCTCGTTCACGCGCAGAACCGTCCGCCTGAACCCAAAGGCCCCGGCGGGCGTGGTGGCGGTGAGCAGAAGGGCAAGCAATACGCCGCGCCGGCGGGCGACGGGCAAAGTCCCGGCAAGAGCCAGGTGAGCATCACGGTGGAAGGTGCCTTCCGCGTCATCCGCGCCAACGGCCTGCCGGATCACGCGCCGGGGCAGTTCCCGAATCGCGGCAACCCAAACGTCATCGTGGCGCAGAACTACACTTACCGCGTGCCACTTCAGCCCAAGGAGAACGCGCAGTTCACGCGGCTCGCCATGCACCCGTTTGGCGTGGCTCTCAACGGCGTGGTCTTCGACCCCGGTGCGGCCGAGTGGTGGCAGATGGACCCGCGCTCGGGCTGGACGCTCGACCCCATCAGCGGTTCGCAGAAGCTCGGCATTGACCGACACAACGCACACGTCCAGCCCAGCGGCGCGTATCACTATCACGCGATGCCGACAGGTCTCGTGGAGAAGCTCACTGGCGGTCAACAGCGAGTCGCGCAAGTCGGCTGGGCGGCGGATGGGTTCCCGATTTACGGGCCGTGGGGTTACACCGACGCGAAGAGCACGAACAGCACGGTGAAGCGGATGAAGTCGAGCTATCGGCTGCGCGAGGGCACGCGAGCCAGCGGGCCGGGCGGAAAGTTCGACGGCAGCTACGTCGAGGACTTCCAGTTCATGAAAGACGCGGGCGACCTCGACGAGGCCAACGGGCGTTTCGGCGTGACGCCGGAGTTTCCGCAGGGCACATATCACTACGTGTTGACGGACGATTTCCCGTTCATCCCGCGCCAGTTCAAAGGCACGCCGGACAGCAGTTTCTTCCGGCACGGCCCCGGCCCGATGCGCTTCGGCGCGGGGGACGTGAACTTCAAGGGCGGCAAGGGGCCGCCGGGCAAAGGCCGGTCGTTCTAACCCCATCGCTCCCATGGCCGAGACTTCCTCTCACCGCCGCAGTGAAGCCACTGTGCCGACGCTCATCGTGGCCGCGCGCCGCGAACGGGACGTGCGCCCGCACCGGCTCCAACAAATCGAGGGCACGGGTGCGCCGAGGCTCATTCCGCTGGACCGCGAAGAGTTCGTGATGGGCCGAGACGAGGCGGCGAACATCCGCATCAACTCGCCGCGCGCGTCGCGGCGGCACGCGTTCATCCGCCTGCACGAGGAGGGCTTCGAGCTGCTGGACAACGATAGCCGCAACGGCATCCTGCTCAACGGGCTGAAGGTGTATTCGGCCGTGCTGCGCGATGGCGACGTGGTGCAGGTGGCCGATGGCGTGTTCGTCTATCACGAAAGCTGACCATGGCGATGATTGTCAAATTCTGGGGTGTGCGCGGGTCTATTCCGACGACCGCGCAATGGGCGCGCGTATTTGGGGGCAACACGCCGTGCGTGGAAATTCGCGCCGCAGACGGAGTGTTCATCTGCGACGCGGGCACCGGCATCCGTGAGCTGGGCCGCGACCTAGCCCGCCGCTCGCCTGCGCCGAAGGCCGCGCATCTCTTCCTGAGCCACCTGCATCTCGACCACATCCAAGGCCTGCCGTTCTTCCTCGCCGCAGTCCCCGACCTTCGCGTGCATGTCTATGGCGTGTCCGACGATGACACGAGCCGGCGTCGGTTGCTCTCCGGCGAGCTGGGCGCGGAGTTCTTCCCGCAGAACGTCGAGCAGCCGCGCGCGAGCCTGGCCTTCGACCAACTTGATGATACCGAGCCGTGCGTCATCGGCGATGTGCGGGTGCGCAGCCTGCCGCTGAAACATCCCGGCGGCTGCCACGGGTTCGTCTTCGAGCACGACGGGCGCAAGGTGGTCTATGCCTCGGACGTGGATCTGGACGCCGGCCAAGCCGGCGCGCAGGAGCGCACCGCCACCAGCGATGTCATGACATTGCGACCGGTGCCACGCGCCTTGCTCAACGCGGCGCGCGGCGCGGACCTGTTGATTGTGGACGGTCAATACAACGACCCGCAGTATCGTGTTCGCGTGGGCAGTGGACATTCGAGTTGCCTCACGGCCACGGACCTCGCCATCCAGGCGGACGTGAAGAACCTTGCGCTGTTCCACCATGACCCCGATGACCGCGACTCCGACGTGGAGACGAAGGTGAAGCTCTGCCTCGCGCGCGCCGCCAAGCTCGGCGCTGAACTGCCCATCTTCGCCGCCCGCGAAGGTGTGGCGCTGAAATTCTGACGCATGGACGAGACCGTTTCCGATTCTGCGCCTGCGCCCCGCCGCCCCGTGAACTCCTTGCCCGGCGCGGACGACGAGACGCTGGCGAGTGGTCAGATGCCGCGCAAGCCGGCCACGTCCGGTTCGGCGCTGGCCTTCAAGCCCAAGGAGCGTGACCTCTCCGGTGCGCAGCTCGGCGAATACCAGCTCGTCCGCAAGATCGCCGTCGGCGGCATGGGTGAGGTCTATGAGGCCGTGCAGCTCAAGCTCGACCGCCGCGTCGCGGTGAAGCTCTTGTCCGAGGAGCTTTCGCGCGAGCAGGAGTTCCTCACCCGCTTCGAGCGCGAAGCCAAGTCCGCCGCCGCGCTCAATCATCCGAACGTCGTTCAGGTCTATGACTACGGCTGCGCGGAGGGGCAGTATTACTTCGTGATGGAGCTGGTGGACGGCGTTGACCTTTCGATGCACGTCAAGGATCACGGCAAGCTGCCCATCCCTGACGCGCTGGCCTATTTCGAGCAGGCGGTCAACGCGCTCAAGTTCGCCGCGCGCCACGCCATCATCCACCGGGACATCAAGCCGGCCAACCTCATGCTCACCAGCGACGGGCGGGTGAAGGTTGCCGACCTCGGGCTCGCCAAGAAGCTCACCGACGACTCGGATGTGACGATGACCGGCGTGGGCATGGGCTCGCCGCACTTCCTCGCGCCCGAGCAGGCGGACGACGCTGCGCACGTGGACCATCGCGCGGACATTTACGCGCTCGGCGTCACGCTGCTTTACCTGCTCACGGGCAAGCGGCCCTTCGAGGGCGCGTCGAACTTCTCGGTCGTCCTCGCGCACGCCAACAAGCCGCTGCCCACGGGCTTCGAGCTGGGCACGCCGCTGCCGGAGGAAATTGAGCGCTTCATCAAGCGCATGACCGCGAAGCTCCCGGCGGCGCGCTACCAGGATTACGACGAGTTGCTCGCCGACTTGCAGCGTGTGAAGGCCGGCCATCGCCCGACCGTGAACTGGGGCCAGGTCTTGCGCGACCCGCGCAACCTCCAGCGCCTCGCCATCGCCGCTGTGGTCATCCTCATTGCCGCGCTCGCGGTGCCGATGATGCTGCCGGACAAGAAGCTGGCTGCGCCGCAATCACCAGTGAGCACGCTGAACAGCGCCGGGGATACGCTGCCACGACCGCCGCTCGGTCAGGTGCCTGATGATCCCGAAGGCCGTCCTCGGATCAGTTCCGCTGACCCGGCGGGCAAGGCCAAGCAGATGAAGGGAAAGGGCGGACGCCCGGGCGGCCTGCCGGTTCCGCTCCCGTCCCCAAGTCCGCCGGAACGCTTCCCCATCAAGGATGGCCCGATTCCCCAGATGCTCGCGGATGCGGACCGCTTCGCCGCGCAGAACAAGGACAAGCTGAAGGCCATCATTGACCGCTATTGGCAAGTGCAACGGAAAGCCGAGGGCACGCAGTGGGAGACGGAAGCCAAGCGCAAGAGCGACAACGCGATTCTGGCCCACCAGTTCGCTACCCATGATGTCATCGAAAAGCTGCAGGCGGAAATGGAAGCCCACCTCCAGCAGAACAAGGTGCAGGAGGCTTACGATGTGTGGCGCAGGTTCCCGCAGGGCCTTCAGACGCCAGAAACTGACGAACAGATTGCGGACATCCTCCAGCGCTTCATGCCGCCGCAATTTCAGCCAAGGCGACAATGAGTGCTCGATTCCACGTCGCCACGCTCCCGCTGTTCCTCGCCGGCTTGCTGCCCGCTCTCGCTGCTGACGTTGATTGGCCGCGCTTCCGCGGCCCGAACGGCTCTGGCATCGCCACCGGCGCGCAGCCACCGACCACCTGGAGCGACACGCAGAACGTGAAGTGGAGGACCGAACTGCCGGGGGCGGGCACCTCAAGCCCGGTGGTCGTGGGCGAACGCGTGTTCGTCACGTGCTGGGCCGGGGCTGGCAGTGTGACGCGCCAGTTGGTCTGCGTAAGCCGCGCCTCGGGGAAGATTCTTTGGGCTCGGTCCGTGGCCGGGGAGGCCACTCCGGACCGCCATGAAGGTTTTCTCACGGAGCACGGTTATGCCAGCCATACGCCGACGAGCGATGGGGAAAAGGTCTTTGCCTACTTTGGGCGGGGTGGGGCGGTGGCCTTCGACCTCGACGGCAAGCAACTCTGGCACGTCAAGCTGGGCGACAGCGCCAACGGCAAGAACTGGGGTTCCGCCGCCAGCCCCGTGCTTTACAAGGACACCGTCATCATCACCGCCTCCGAGGAGGCCCACGCCATCATCGCGCTAGACAAGGCGACTGGCCAAGAGGTTTGGCGCGCGCCGGGCGGGGCGCTCGAATATGTCTTTGGCACGCCGGTCCTAGCCGGTGATTCCGCCCGGCCCGAACTGCTCCTCGCGTTGCCGGAGGAGCTGTGGGCGCTCAACCCGGAGAACGGCAAGCTCCGTTGGTTTGCCGCCACTGGCCTGCCGGGCAACATCGCGCCGAGCGTGGTGACGAGCGATGGCGTGGCCTTTGCCTTCGGCGGTTTTCCGCAGCTTGGGGCGTTCGCGGTGAAGACCGGTGGCAAGGGCGATGTGAGCCAGACCCACCGGCTCTGGCTCACGCGCAGCAGCACTTACGTGCCGACGCCAGTCTTGCACGACGGTCGGCTCTACGTCGTGACGGATCAGGGCTTTGCGTTGTGCCTGGATGCCAAGACCGGCGAGCAGGTCTTCAAGGAGCGCTTGCCCGGGGCGAGCGCGACCGGCCGCGGTGGCAAGCCCTTCTACGCTTCGGCGGTCATGGCGGACGGGAACATCTACGCCGTGAGCCGCCGCAACGGGACGTTCGTCATCGCGGCCAAACCGCAGTTCAAGCTCGTCGCGCAGAACTCCTTCGCGTCCGATGCCACGCAGTTCAATGCCACGCCCGCCATCAGCGGCAAGGAGCTCTTCCTGCGCTCGGACAAATTTCTCTACTGTCTGGCCACTCGGTAATGCCTCATCCCCATGAAAACCAAACTTCTCCTCCCCACGCTCACTCTGCTTGCCACCGCGCTCGCGCTCACTGCGCAGGAACCGCAACGCCCGCCGCAGGGCGGCTTCGGTCAGGGCGGACCGGGACAGAAAGGGCAGAAAGGCGGGCCCGGCGGTCAGGGCGGTGGCTTCGGCGGAGGAGGAGAGGGTTTCCGCCCGCCCCAGCACCCGTTCGAGATCGCGCTCGACGTGAATGGCGATGGCGTGATTGACGCGAAGGAACTCGCCAACGCCGTCGCCGCGCTCAAGAAGCTCGACAAGAACGGCGACGGCAGAATCACCGAGGACGAATACCGTCCCATGCGGCCCGGCGGCGGCTTCGGTGGGCCGGGCGGACAAGGCGGTGGTCAGGGTGGAAAAGGCCCCGGCGGTCCCGGCGGCAAGGGCCAGGGCGGCTTCGGTGGCGAACCGGGTGGACCGGAAGGCCAGAAGAGCGCGGGCGGCGGGCCTAACTCGAAGGTCGGCAGCGAAGGCGAGTTCGTCTCGCGCCTCTTCCAGAACGACAAGAACAACGACGGCAAGATCACGAAGGACGAGCTGCCAGAGGCGATGCAGAGCATCTTCGAGCGCGCCGATACGAACAAGGACGGCGCGATTGACCGCAAGGAAGCGGAGGTTCTTGCCGAACGCATGAAGTCCCGCACCGGCGGCGGCACGGGCACGGACGGCAAGCGGCCGCCACTGGAGAAGTAGCCCTCGTGCCGGCGGTTTGAAACCGCCGTCGGTGGGTCACAGCAGTTCGCGTCGGCTCCGAGCGGCCCACGCGCAACGCGGCGATTGCAAATCGCCGGCACGGGCCGTCAGTTCCCCGCCGTGAGGTCGTAGCATCGCACGCGGTCGCGGTGGCGGAGGAAAACCTTTCCGTCGGCGATGCTGGGCGAGGGAATCCACAGCGCGCGGACGTTGGCCTTTCCGAGTTCCACTCGATCCGACGGCGTGGCCTTCATCATGAGCAGGTTGTTGCCGTTGTTCATCAGCACAAAGATTTTTCCGTCGGCGACAATCGGCGACGTGATGGAGGACGCGACCTTCTGGGTCCACGCGATTTTGCCACTATCGAGGTTCACGCAGCGATGCTCGCCGTCCTCGAAGAGATACGCGTGGCCTTCGTGAATCACCGGACTGGAGTGCGAGCGCAGCGCATCGGTCGGATGGTTCCAAAGCTTTTCGGCACCAGTGGCTGACAGGCGGTAGGCAGCGAAGCCGATGTTTGCAGCGCGGGAGAGCACGACGGCGCGGTCGCCCGCGAGCGCAGGTGTGGAGTCCCCGCCGCCGGGCGTGGTCCAAAGCACATCTCCGGTCTTGAGGTCCACGCCAGCGAGTTCGTTGCGGCCATTGCAAATCAAGATGGTTCTGCCGTCCTTCTGCCAGGCGCTGGGCGAGGAGTTGTTGCCGCCGACTTTAGGCTGTTCCCAAAGCGGCTTGCCGGTCGTGGCATCGTAGGCAGCGAGCTTGCCGGCGAGGATGACCACCGCGCCGTCCACCGCGAGCGACGAGGAGCCGGGGGCTTTCGACGGCAGTGGTTGCGACCAAAGGAGTTTTCCGCTCGCGGCGTCCACTGCGTTGAGATGTGTGCTGCCCATCGCGAAGATGCGGCCGCCTGCAACGCACGGCGTGCTGGAGCAGTTGCGGCCCTTTGGCTCGCCGGGAGTTTTCGTCATCCAGAGCGTCATGCCGGACTTCACGTCGAGGCAGACGACGGTGTCCTCGGCCACGCGCCTGCTCGGTGGCACGGCGGCGAGCACGGCGGCTTTCACATGGTCGGCAAAGCCCTGTTCATTGACCCATTTCTCGAGCTCCGCCTGCGAGGCGAAAGGTTTCTCCACGCGTGTTTGCAACTTGTCGTAGTCGCCGATCGGGATGGCGAGCCTGCCCTTCTTGAAGCGACCGCTGATGAAGCCGCTGAAGAGCTGGCGCTGCTTCTTGTCGAGGTTGTCATCGATGAACTTCTGGATGAACTCATCGAGCTTCGCGCCGCGCAGCGTGGGCGGGAGGGACTCGCGCGTGGCTTCGATTTTTGCGATGAGCTCCTTGCCGAGGCTGGCAGGGTTTTGATGGCCGAGCTGCGTGCGCAGGATGAGGTCGGTGAGGGTGCGCGTCTCGCTCGGTTCGTTGCGATGCCACACGACCGACAAGTAGGCCCGCCCGCCTGCGACGACCACGCTGCCGTGGCCGCCGTCATCGTCGCTGGGAATCGGCTCGCTCTCCCAGAGTTTTGGCGGGCCATCGGTGGACCAGGTGCTGGTGAGGGTGGGGCCGCCGGCCAGCGCCCCGTTGCGGTCAGGTCCGCGCCACTGCGGCCAGTCGGAGGTGGCAGCGGTCAGCGCGGGGATGGATGCGAGCAGCGCGAAGAGGGTGGCCGGGCAAAATCGGTTCGACATGATGGAGGGGCAGACGACGGGGTAGGGGATTTGGCTTCATCGCAGTTGGTGGAAGTTCGCCACAGACCATTTAATGCATAGCACTGGTCAAAGGATGGTTAGCCTGATCGTCGCCTATTTCCCAAACTGGCGGCGTGAAAGTAGAGAACCAGCCCGGCGAGCAACTGACGGAGGCGCAACGTCCTGTCCACGACTGGATCGCGCCGGTGGTGCGATGGTGCATCGTGGCCGCAGGCGCCCTAGGGGCTGCCGCGATGATGTCCTGCGCCACCCCCTCGCGCACGGTGATCACGCCGCTGTCCATCCCGGGCGCGGAATTCGTTGGCAACGAGAACTGCGCGCAGTGCCACGCAGAGCTGGTCCGGGACTTCAAGACCTCCAGCCACGCGCGGCTTCAGGCCAAGGGCACCAACGCGATGCAGCTTGGTTGTGAAGGCTGCCACGGCCCCGGCAGCCTCCACGCCCAGGCGGGCGGCGGACGGCAGAACATCCTCAATCCGCGCCGCGATTCGGAGACCTGCTTCCAATGCCATCTCGACAAGCGCGGGGAGTTTGCCCTGCCGCATCATCACCCGGTGACGGAGGGGAAGATGAGCTGCGGCGACTGCCACCACCCGCACAAGGGGACGGCCGTTGCGGGCGGTGGCACCCAACTGGCCAGGGAGCGTGATACCTGTGGGAAGTGCCACACGGCGCAGATGGGCCCGTTCGTTTTCGAGCACGAGGCAATTCGTGAGGGCTGCAGCACCTGCCACAAGCCCCACGGCTCGTTGAACCGCAAGCTGCTCACTGAGCGCGGGTCCACGCTCTGCCTTAAGTGTCACTTCCAGCAGCAGACGGCACCGGGCGTTTTGGTGATCGGTGGCCGCAATCACGTTGGCTCCATGGCCCGGGGAAGCTGCTTCAGCGGTGGCTGCCACGAGCAAGTGCATGGCTCCAACATCGGCTCTTCGCTGCGGTTCTGAACGGAGTGCGCCATGAAGACAATTAAACCACCCCCCTCAAGCACGGCTGTCGGCCGTGTGTTGCCGGCGCTGTTGCTGGCCCTCGTGGCCTGGACGGAACCGCACGTAGGTGCGCAGACGGCCGCCACCAACAAGGTTGCCGAGCCAAAACCGGCGGAAGCCGCGTCAGGCGAGGAGCCGGTCAACTGGGTCACGTTCGGTCTCGGCGGCGCGTCCACCAGCGGCAACCGCGCGCAGTTTCAGGAGCGCTGGGGGATGAGGCAGGGGGTGCTCGGTGGGATCCAGGATTTTCATTACGAACTGATGTTCGGCAAGAAGGGGATGTTGGAGCTGGATGGGCGGGCCATGTATGGCGGGGAGGATTACTCAGTGAAGCTCCAGATGGTGGACCCGGACCGGGGCTTTTTCCGCGCCGGGTTTCGCCAGTTCAGAACCTGGTATGACGGCAGCGCCGGCTACGTTCCTGCCACGGGATCGGCCATTTCGCTGGGCAGCGACGAACTGAGCCTGAACCGCGGTGAGTTTTGGATCGAAGCCGGTCTGACCCCGCCAGAGGGGCCGATGCTGACCCTGAAACTGGCCCGAGACTATCGCAAAGGCACGAAAGACTCGCTCATCTGGGGTGACTCGACTCAAGGAGGGGTGACACGCGGCATGGTGCCCAGCTTCCGGGAGCTTGATGAAATCAGGAACCGGGTGCTGGCTGACTTGAAGCACACAATCGGCCGATCGGATTTCGGCATCGGCATCCGCGTGGACATGGTGGAAAACGACAGCAAGTTCAAGGAGCGGCGGACCCCCGAAGCAGCGGGCGTGGGCAACCGGTATGTCACGCAGCGCGACGTGTTCGAGTCGGACATGTTCAACGTCCGTGCGTTCACCGAGACGCGGATCAATGACCAGACCCTGCTGACGAGTGGCTATTCTTACACGCGGATGGATACGGACCTCGGCGGGAGCCGGATCTATGGAGCGAGTTTCGATGCGCCCTACTCCCCGGCCTACGTGGACAGCGGCTACACCAGCCTCTCCGGTGGTTCGATAGTGGATCAGTATGTAATGAATCTGTCCCTGCGCATGGAGCCGTTTCCGGATTTCGTGATTGTTCCATCCTTGCGCGCCGAGAAGATCGACACTGGCGACAATTCAACATACAGCGTCGCGAATGTGCCCACGGGCATCACGACGGTGCAAAGCGGCTTCCTGACGGTTTCCGAGGCGCTGGAGGCCCGCTTCACCGGATTTACCAACTGGGTCCTCTACGCCCGGGGTGAATGGTCGGAAGGGGATGGTTACCTGCGCGAGCAGAGCACGCCGGTCATCCTGAGAAACACGGACTCCGAGCGGTTCACTCAGAAATACACCCTTGGTGCCAACTGGTATCCCCTGCGGCGGCTGCACTTCTCAGGGCAGTATTATCACAAGACCGCCGACAATGATTACACCCACCTGACTGACTCGACCGCCAACACGCTGGTGGCCGGCAACCGCTACCCCGCCTTCATGCGGGAGAACAACTTCCAGACCGACGACGTGAACGTGCGCGCCACCTGGCGTCCGCTGCCCAACATCACCTCGGTGACGCGCTACGATTACCAGATCTCCGGCATCAACATGCGGGGCGACAATCTCGGCTCCGTGGAGAGTGGCCGGACCATCGCACACATCGTCAGCCAGAACCTGACTTGGGTGCCGTGGACGCGGCTGTTCCTGCAAGGCAGCTTCAGCTACGCACTGGACAGCACGACCACTCCCGCCAGTTCCATCACCACGACCGTCACCGATGCCCACAACGACTACTGGCAAACCTCGGCTGCGCTTACCTTCGTGGTGGATGACCGGACGGACTTGCAGGCGAGCTACTTCTACTACCGGGCCAATAACTTCATCAACAATTCGAGCGTCAGCATGCCCTATGGCACCAGCGCCAATGATCACGCGGTCAACGTCGGGCTCATCCGCAACTTCAGCAAGACCGTCCGCGGTTCGTTGAGCTACGGCTACTTCCGCCACCGGGACGAAACTTCCGGCGGAATCGACAACTACGACGCGCACCTCATATTCTCCACCGTCACCTATCGCTTCTGAACCCACTACAACCTATGAGCATCAAGCAAACTCTCCTTCTCGTGGCCGCCAGCTGGCTGGTTGCCGTCACCAACCTCTGCGCTGCGGACGCTCCGGCGAACTGGAGCAAAAACTGCGCCTCCTGCCATGCCATGGACGGCAGCGGCAGCACGCGCATGGGCCGCCAAGTGGGTGCGAAGGATTACCGCGACGCCAAGGTGCAGGCGGAGATGAAGGATGATGCGGCGCTCAAGGCGCTCAAGGATGGCATCCAAGCCAAAGGCAAAGAGGTGATGAAGCCCTTCAAGGACAAGCTCACCGAGGACGAGCTGAAAGCACTGGTCGCGCACATGCGCACGTTCAAAAAGTAGCCCGTGCCATGAGTGACCAGCCCGGCCCTCGTCCCGGCATGCACCGCAACTGGCTGAGCCTCGCCGGCATGGTGCTGGCTGGCAGCAGCTTCTTTGCGTTCCTGCTGCTGATGGCGTTCGACCTGTTCTCCAAGCGCGGGCATCCCTACCTCGGTCTGCTCACCTATGTGGTTTCGCCGGCGTTCCTGTTGCTTGGCGTCGTGCTGATCGCGCTGGGCCAATGGCTTCAGCGGCGCCACGAGCGGCACACACACCCGGGCGCGGCGCACATGGTCCTGACGATTGACCTCGCCCGCCCGCGCGATCGCAAGCTGCTGGCTGGCTTCGTCGCCTGCACGGTGGCGTTTCTCTTCGTGACCGCGTTGGGCAGCTACGAAACGTATCACCACACCGAATCCGTGCAGTTTTGCGGCCAGGCCTGCCATGTGCCCATGGAGCCGCAATTTGTCACCTATCAACACTCATCGCATGCGCGGGTGGCCTGTGTGGAATGCCACGTCGGCTCGGGCGCGGGCGCCTACGTGAAGACCAAAATCAACGGCGTGCGACAGCTCGCCTGCATGGTGCTGGGCAACTTCGATCGTCCCATTCATGCGCCGCACAACCGGATGCGCACCGCGCAGGAGACCTGCGAGCAATGCCACTGGCCGCAGAAGTTTACCGGCAACGTCGAGCGCACCTACCAGCGCTTCCTCGCTGATGAGACCAACACCGCCTACACCGTGCGACTGCTGCTCAACGTCGGCGGGGGCGACCCCGCGCATGGGCCGGTCGGCGGCATCCACTGGCACATGAACCTTGCGAACAAGGTCGAGTTCGTCACCGCCGACGAACGCGGCACCACCATCCCGTGGGTGCGGCTGACCAGCGCAAACGGCGAGATCACCGAGTTCCGCTCGCCGGACTTCAAGGGGGCCGCAACCAACGCATCGCTGCGCACCATGTCCTGCCTCGACTGCCACAACCGTCCCGCGCACCGGTTCCGCTCGCCCAATGACGCCGTGGACCTTGCGCTCGCCACAGGCCGGCTGGACGCCTCGATGAACTGGGCGAAGTCCAACGTCGTTGCCGCACTCATCCAGCCGTATCAGACCGAGGGCGAGGCGGTGCAGAAAATTGCCGCCACGCTGCGCGGCGCGTATCCCAATCATCCCAAAGCGGACGCGCTCGTGGCCGAGGCGCAGAACATCTATCGCGCCAATTTCTTCCCCGGGATGAAGGCCGACTGGCGCGCGTATCCCGAGCACCTCAGCCACAAGGATTGGGCGGGCTGCTTCCGCTGCCATGATGGCCAGCACAAGACGGCCGACGGCAAGCGGACGTTGAAGGCCAGCGACTGCAACTCCTGCCATGTCATCCTCGCGCAGGGCAGTGGCGCGGACCTGCAAAAGCTGAACGCCAAGGGCCACGACTTCTTCCATGTGGACGCGCCGTATTCCGACTTCGACTGTCACAAGTGCCACACGGGCGCTTTTCCGAAGTAAGGCGGGTTTTACGGCGGCGGGATTGCGCCAGCCTTGGCTTTGACCTCTAATCGAGCCATGCCGACACCGGTCATCACCATTGCCCAGATGCGCGAGTGGGAGCGGGCGACTTGGGCAACCGGCGTGTCCGAGGAGTCCGTGATACGGCGGGCGGGTGCGGCCCTGGCGAAAGTCGTGCTGCGGATGACTCGTCCCGGAGCGGAAGTGCTCGTGCTCGCGGGCAAGGGGCACAACGGAGACGACGCGCGGTTTGCCACC
>CAIPBN010000493.1 GCA_903863315.1 uncultured Verrucomicrobiota bacterium
GACCAGATCGACCACCTGCTGGAACTGTATTTCGGCGCGGCCCTCATTCCGCCCCAGCTTAAGCGCATCTGTCATGATCAGGGCTTTACCGGGGCGCACATCAGCGAGGTGAAGCGCACCACCGAAATGCTCGCCCACAAGCGCAAACTGACCCTGCCCGAGGTGTTTGCGGACGCAGTGCAGGTGGTGCAGGCGCACTTCTCCCCTAAGCCCAAGCAGGTCGGATTCGGGATTGGATAGCCACGCGCCTCACCGGAGGGACAGGGCGAGGATCAGTGGTTTCATGGGTGGGAACTTGCCAACGCGATACTCGTTCACGACGGTGCGCCGCAGTTCATGGTCGGCCGACGTCATCATCGGTCCGGCACGCAAACCACCCCGGTGACCTTCGGGATCAGGTTCGCAAAACTCATTCCCCAGTTTGCTAAAACGGATCGCCCTCGTCACCGCCGATTAAGGCCTGGCAATGCGCTGCGGCCAGCCAGCTCTCCACCGCCTGCCATGTCGCCTGGGAGACCGGGCGGTTCTTGAAACCAGCCAACTGCACCAGGTGCCAGCGTCCGGGCTGCTGCTCGGCAATCTCCGCCGTGGCCCGCTGCGGCATCAGCACGCGATAGAGGTAACAGTGCCCGCTTCGCACCTTGCCCAAATAGGAAGCGACGCAGCTCTTCTGCTCCACACCTTCCTGATGAACTTCCTGCGGAGCGCTCAGCGGGATGAACTCGGAGGTTCCGGGGAATGGCGGTGGAGGCAGTGGCGAGCCGTCGTCCAACGGTTCCTGGGTCTCATCAGCGACCCGCTCGTTGTATTGGCACGCCAAGGCATCGTGGTAACGCCGGTAGGCAGCGAGCGAATGCAGCGGACCGGGCGGCGGCGTGTCCGGCAGGAGTTCAATCATGCGCTGAACGTCGAGCATGAGGTTCCGCCATTCTCCGGTGCAGCCAAGATGAACGGATCGCCGGGCGACGTCCCTGAGGAATGCGGGAGTCAGCCTTGGAAGCATCGTCCTGCTGTTGATGAGCGTCAGCGTGTCCGCGTTGAGCACCGAGAGAAAAGTCAGGGTTTTAATCAGGTCAGAGGACAGGTCTCCGTTGAGGGCGCGGCGAAGGTTGAGCAGGAGCGGCGCATAGCAGGCTTCCGGTGCGACCCTGCCGAGCAAGCGGACCACGGACTCCGTGGCGGGGAAGCCGAGCCACCCGGCAGCCTCGCGGCGTTTCAGGCGCAGCAACCGTCGGGCGGTGCGCCAGGGATGGGTTGACCGCTTGAAAACCCAGGAAGACGCCATGCAGAAGGCAAGGCCGGGATTGGTTTTGATGAGGTCCAATCCACCGTCAAGTTGGGCTAGTTTCGCCAAGTGCCATTGCCGGGTTCCGAAACGTGCCAGTGTCGACCGGATGTCGAGCGGGAAGCTGTCCGCGAAGGCGCGGCAGACCTGCTGGTGCCGCAGTGCGTTCTCGACATGCCATCGTTTGGCGAATGGAAAGCCCCGGATCATCCGGGGCTGTGCGATGTCGTCGATTGAGTTGACAGGCCACTCCGCGATCA